>NZ_JARTJQ010000076.1:0-15583 GCF_036225245.1 Weizmannia sp. CD-2023 | reverse complement strand
TGCAAAAGTTGCCGGGGAACTTGCGAAGGGCAATCCGGGCGGGTTTACGACGAATTCGCTGAACAGGCTGATCAATCCGGAAAGCGCAGGCCGGTTTTCGGAAGCGGCGCGCGATTGGCTGCGGCATGTGCTTTTTTCAGGCATTCACTCGATCTTCATCCTACTTGCCATAATTTCACTTGTTTGTTTTCTTCTCTCTTTCGCGGTTCCGAAAGCGGAAGGCGAAAAGGGGCTGTCCTGATACGCGGGGCTGCCTCTTTTTTTTGGGGGATGCTTCTGATAGCAATTGGGGGCTTTTTGCCGTTTACGCATTGTCCCTTAGCGAGCTTCAAAGGAACAAAAGCCAGCCGAATCGAACGGTAACTTTCTTTTGAAATCCCCAAGCACCAAAAAAGCCGCCCCTGTTTGCGGGACAGCCCTTTGTTTACCATTGGTACGGTGTTTCCTGGTATACATAATAGTTCAGCCAATTGGAAAAAAGTAAGTAGCTGTGCGAGCGCCATGTATGGAGCGGCCTCTCATTGGCATCGTTATTGGGAAAATAATTTTTCGGGAGGGCGGTGCCAAGTCCTCTTTGCTGATCGCGCACATATTCATCAGCAAGGGTTGTGGCATCATATTCCAAATGGCCGGTGATCATAATATTTTTCCCGTTTTCGTCCATCACAATGAACGGCGAACCCTCTTCCGATATGGAAACGAGCTGCAGTTCCGGATGGTTTTCAATGGCTCCGCGTGCAACATCCGTATAGCGGGAATGGGGCGCGTTAAAAACCTCATCAAATCCGCGGACCAGCTTGACCATCGGCAAAAACAAGCGGTGTTTGAAAATGCCGAAACACTTTTCCGGCAGTTCGTACTTCTCAATGCCGTAATGGTAGTACAAGGCAGCCTGCGCGCCCCAGCAAATATGTAGTGTCGACGTGACATTGGTTTTGGTCCAATCCATGATTTGCTTCAGCTCGTCCCAATAATCCACCGCTTCGAAATCCATTTTTTCAACCGGGGCACCGGTAATAATCATCCCGTCAAAACGGCGGCTTTTCACCTCGTCAAAAACCGTGTAAAAATGTTCTAAATGGTAGCTGCTGACGTTTTTGGATTGGTAAGTCGACGTCCGGAGAAAAGTGATGTTGACCTGCAACGGCGTATTGCCAAGAAGGCGCAGCAGCTGCAACTCCGTCTTTTCTTTTTCCGGCATTAAATTTAAGATTAATATATTCAGCGGACGGATATCCTGCGTTCTCGCCCTGTCCTCATCCATCACAAAAATTTTCTCTTGTCTCAGCAGCTCTCCGGCAGGTAAATCTTTCGGTATATTGATTGGCATTTTCAACGTCTCCCCCATACTCAGTTGTCATGTATTTTTCATTATATCGGTTTTCTGCCGTTTGCTGCAATATTCTTGATAGACAGACAGTTTACGGATGGGATATGATCAGCGTCAGATGACCTTCCAGTTCAAAATGGCCAAATCCGGACGGCAGCAGAAAATGCATCCCTTTTTCAAGCGGATAAGTTTTTCCGTCGGCTTTCATGGCCCCTTCCCCGTCAAGCACGCTGGCCAGTTCGAACGGTTTGTTTTGGGTAAACGATGCGGTTCCTTTTACATCCCATTTATATACAGAGAAAAAGGCTTCCTTTGCAAACGTTGTGATGGTAACACCCGGTTTTTCTTCCGTACGGGGGAGGACTGCGGCATCCCGGTGCGGTATCGTTGTAACATCAATGGCTTTTTGCAAATGCAGTTCACGTTTGTTGCCGGCAGCATCCGTCCGGTCGTAGTCATAAACGCGGTACGTTGTATCACTGCTTTGCTGCGTTTCGAGCACAAGCGTCCCTTCACAAAGAGCATGAATCGTCCCGCTCGGCACATAGAAAAAGTCCCCCGGGTGAATCGGCACTTTGCGCAGCAGGCTGTCCCATTTTCCTTCTTCAACCAGGCGGACGAATTCTTCTTTCGTTTTGGCATGATGCCCGTAAACGAGCTGTGCGTCTTCCTTGCAATCAATGATGTACCAGCATTCCGTTTTGCCAAGTTCTCCGTTTTCGTGTTCATTGGCGTATGCATCATCCGGGTGAACCTGAACCGATAAATCTGCATTTGCATCGAGAATTTTCGTCAGGAGCGGGAATCCTTTTCCAGACATTCCGCCGAACAAGTCACGTCTTTCTTCCCACAGTTCCATCAAGGTTTTGCCGGCAAATTCACCGTTTTTTACAGTCGACGGGCCGTTCGGATGGCCGGAAATAGCCCAGCACTCCCCTGTATGGTCAGACGGGATGCGGTAACCAAACCGGTCCCTCAGCGCGGTTCCTCCCCAAATTCTTTCTTTAAAAACCGGTTCAAGAAATAAAGGCTCGCTCATTCAAATCTTCCTCCTTGAAAGGCAATCCTTTGCTCAAATATGAACAAAGCATTTTCAGTCCTTTTCATTATAGCACACCGCTCCTGCACCCGCGCCGGTTATCCCGTGTTTTTGCACCGGCCATTTGCTTTCCGCACGCAAAATTTTTTTGCCCGTTTGGGGACGTTTTTCATTTCTTGCCTGCCATTTTTTGCTGTCCCGGTATCCCCGTGTTTTTCAATCGGCCGTTTGTCTTCAGCTATCTTCTGCATGCAAAATTTTTTGCCCATTTGGAACCATTTTTCGTTTCTTGCCTGCCATTTTTTGCTGTCCCGGTATCCCCGTGTTTTTCAATCGGCCGTTTGTCTTCAGCTATCTTCTGAGCGAAAAATTTTTTGCCCATTTGGAACCATTTTTCGTTTCTTGCCTGCCATTTTTTTGCTGTCCGGATGCCGCTTTTTTGTTTGCCAAATTTTAGTGTTTATACGGGGGCGTTTTCTATTTCTTTATCTGCCAATCTGTTTTTTTGCACCGGCCGTTTGTCTGCAAATTTTTTCATCCGCAGTAACAGGTCAGCTTTCATACAATTCGATCGGAAGACCGTCGGGATCCTGGAAAAAGGTGAATTTTTTATCTGTAAGCGGGTCAATGCGGATGTCTTCTACTTGAATGCCCATTTCTTCAAGCCACTTTTTATCCGCTTCTACATCGTCCGTTTCAAATGCAAGATGCCGCAAGCCCGCAGCTTCCGGAAATGTCGGGCGCGCGGGCGGATTCGGAAAGGAAAACAGCTCGATCTGATATACGCTGCCGACCGAAAGATCCAGTTTGTAGGAATCCCGCTCTTTCCGATATACTTCCCGCACCGGCTCCAATCCAAGGCAATCGACATAAAAATGCTTTGATTTTGCATAATCGGAACAAATGATGGCAATATGGTGAATGCGTTTCAACCTTGGAGCTGCCATTACTTTTCCTCCTTCCGATAAGTCCAGCCTTCTTCTTGATAGACGGTGCCGTTTTTCATCAGACGGCCGAGCGCACGTTTAAACGCCGCTTTGCTGATGCCAAACCGCTCCTGAATCTCTTCCGGCATGCTTTTATCCCAATACGGCATTTTTCCGCCGCGGGAATCCATATAGGCAAGGATATTTTCCGCATCTTTATCCAATGCTTCATAAGCGCGCCCCAAAAGCGAGATATTCAGTGTCCCGTCTTCTTTTACATCAATGACGCGGCCTTCCACTTTCTGCCCGAGGCGCGGTTCGTTTTTGCGCTGTGATTCATGGATGAAGCCAATAAAGCCCTCATCGGTTATGATTGAAGAACCCGCTTTTGTCAGTCGGAACACATGCCCGGTGACATCTTTGTTCCACATTTCACGACCGGCTTGTTTCGCTAAATCCCTGACCATGTTTTCTTCGGCTAATTTTGCGAATAAGCGCCCATGTTTGTCAAGATCAAGGGTAATGTATAAACGATCGCCTTTTTCCGGCCAGAGCGAGCGGATCGGGGGCAAGTCATCAACAGAAAGAAGCATGTCTTTGTGAATTCCGATCGAAACGAAAACGCCAAGTTTTTCTTTGGTGCCGGCAACTTCCGCCCAGCCGTATGTCCCCAATCGGATGTCCGGAATCACATTTGTCGCGGCCAGCCTCCCCTGATGGTCCTGATATAGAAAGACCGTTTGCACCGCTTCCGGATCAAAGGGTTCCACAATATCCCGGTGATGCAGGAGCACGTCTTCTGTCCCGTTAGATAAAAAATAACCGAACGGCGCTTCCCGCACCACCGTAAGTTCGGCAACGGTTCCTGGTGTTAAATCCATTGCAGCAGTTTCCTCCTCCGTAAATCGTTTGCTTCATAATAGGTAATTATAACATTGATCGGCGGAAAACATGATTTTATTTTGAACAAGGAGTGGAAATACTATGCCTGACAAACGTGAGGTGACGCATCGGGACAATGAGGCGGAAACTGTTGTCAATGATGCGCATGGGAGCAACCAGGTTGGCTTGTTCAGTGAACATAAGCCTTATAAACCGTTTGCTGTGACAGCGCTTGAAACGGATAAGGATATGAAAAGATTCGCGAAATTTACAGATGGCAAACAGGAGTGATCCAAGTGAGTAAATCAAAGCGCGAAGAAGAACGACAGTGGAAAGTCCGGAAAGAATCGCAAAACCCGCACGGCAAAGTGAAATCTCTGGAAGAAATCGCGGATGAGATATTCGCCGAATGGAAAGAAAAAAAGTGAGATAAAGGGGTGCTTTCATGGCACCCCTTTTGTATGCTGGAGACCGCGCGCAATCGGGTTTTACAAAAAATGGCTTAACGATTCCCGCAGATAGTAAAAAACCCGTTGAAAACAGGGGTTTCAACAGGCCCGAAAAATGGCAACAAAAAATAACTGTTTTTTTAACTTCCGATAACTGGCAGCACGCGTACTTCTTTTTTCATATCGGAGTGGCAGAGCGGGCAGTGCGGCTTTTCTTCAAAAGTAAAGTTTTCACGCATAAAACCGTTGCAATCATCGTTTGTGCAGGCCCATACGGTCGTTTCCACCTCAGGCACCGGCTCCTTCTGGTTATTAAAATATGCCATCATAAAAGACTCCCTTCTTATGTTTAGTATAACACACTTTAACACAAAAAAGGGGACCGGCCCTGCTGCGTTAACGTATGCAGGCAAGTGTGCAAACCGTCCCGGCGCATTCGTGCATGCTTCTATTATATGCATGCGGCCCCGGCTTTATGCGGGCCTCCGCTTTGCACGAGGCAAGTGCTGCAGCCTGGAACCGGGCTGGAGCCGGGATCCACACTGCTCGATACATTTGCAAAACCTGCCTTAATCGCTACTCTACTTTTCGCAAAGCCGCGGCCATTCTTTCGCGCCACTGCTATTTTTGAAGCAGGTACTTGCAATGCTTCAAGGCATTGCATCATCTGCCCTAAAATCCTGCCCACTTACGACAGGTTTGCGGCGGTTTTGTTTGCAATATATGCCATTTCGAAACAGCAACCTATACTCGCACTGCCCCGATGCATTTGCAAAGCCTGCCTTAATCGCTACTCTACTTTTCGCAAAGCCCGCCCATTTTCTTTCGTGCCCCCGCTATTATTGAAACCGGGACCTGCACTGCTTCGGCACCTTTGCATCATCTGCCCTAAAATTTACTCCGCTTTCCGTAAAGTTCGCGGCCATACCATTCCAAAACCAAGATCGCAACAGACAGCCTCAAAATCATTTTTACCCGCTTTCCCACTCACTCATCCGCTTTTGCGGCAAACAAGTTTTGTGGCAATAAAAATTTTCTTTGCAACGGTTCTGCCTTCCAAACGTTCCAGCAGCGTATCGACTGCTGTCTCGCCCATCAATTCCGTATACACTTTCACAGTAGAAAGCGGCGGGAAAACATATTTGG
This sequence comes from Weizmannia sp. CD-2023, assembly GCF_036225245.1. NCBI lineage: Bacteria > Bacillati > Bacillota > Bacilli > Caryophanales > Bacillaceae > Heyndrickxia > Weizmannia sp. CD-2023. The sequence goes on along the minus strand of NZ_JARTJQ010000076.1, from coordinate 9,811 downwards.
ACAGCGAGATGTCATTGACGCCGATAAGGCTCACGCGGCCGGGCACCGGGATGTTGTTTTCCGCAAGCGCCTTAAGGCACCCGATCGCAATCGCATCATTGGCGGCAAAAAAAGCGGTCGGAAGCGCGTCCCCGTGTTCGCGGATCGCCTCGTTCATCAACTGGTATCCGTCTTCAGTCGAAAACGCACCGATATATACCCATTTTTCATTCCAGCGGCCTGCTGCCTGCATCCAGCGCCTGAACGCCGTTTCGCGCGGATCCTCAATCGTGGCGGACGCATCTTTATAATTTTCCCTGCCGCCGATAAAGCCGATTTGTGTATGGCCTTTTTCCGTAAAATAGGCGAGCACTTTTTCTGTCGCTTTTTCAAAATCGGCCACAACAGCATCAAAGCGGTTGTCGTCAGGCGAGCAGTCGACAAATACGATATTCGGGGTAACAGAGAGAAGCTTCTCCACTTGCGCCAGGCTGAATTTCCCGACAGCAATAATGCCCTGGATTTGCTCTTTCCCCATCTCTTCCAAATGCGTCAAATCGTATTTCGTCAGCCGGATATTTTTCATGCTGCAGCGTGCTTCAATGCCCATTCTGATCGATAAATAATACAAATCATTCAGCTCTTCTTGTTCCGTATACCAGTACACTAGCGCAATTTTGATTTTTTCCGGTTTCCGGGCTGTTTTTTTCTTGTAGGAAAGCGCTTCAGCCGCTTCAAAGATTCTTTTTTTCGTATCGTCACTAACGGAAAGTGACGGGTCGTTATTCAGCACGCGTGAAACCGTTGAAATGGAAACACCCGCCTTCTCTGCAATATCTTTAATCGTTGCCATGCTTACACCTCAATCTTTTTCAACCAAAAATCCATTTTGTATGGGCACGGTATGTTTCACCCGGCTCTAGAATCACAGACGGGTATTCAGGGTGATGGATCGCATCCGGCACACCCTGCGTCTCAAGGCAGACCGCCAAATAATCTGAAGGCTTGCGGCCGCGGATTTCATATTCGTCATTGCCCATTGTATTGCAAGTATAAACGACGACGCAAGGCTGGTCGGTTTCCACCGTCAGCACGCGCCCGCTCTCTTCGTCTTTTAAGCGGATCGTTTTTTCCGTTTCCGGCAATAAAAACGCGTGGTCATAGCCGTTTCCGACAAGGACGTTTTGCGGATGATCTGATACCGTGCCGTCTTCGATTTTTCGCCCGTTCCGAAAATCGAACGCGGTGCCGGTGACATCGAAAGTCTTCCCTGTCGGCAGCGTTTCCTGGCCAAGTTCAAGCACACGGTTACTCGGGATTTGCAATTTGTGCCCGCGTACATCGCGTTTCATATCGCCGCTTAAATTGAAGTATGCATGATTGGTCATGTTGACGATCGTTTTTTTATCCGTATGTGCCTGATAAGACAGCTTCAGTTCTTGTTCATTTGTTAAAAGATAGGTCACGGTGGCATCGAGATTTCCGGGATAGCCTTCTTCGCCGTCCGGGCTTATATGCGTAAATTTCACACCAACTGCGCCGTCTTGTTCAATGGGTGTGCTGTCCCAGATGACGGCGTTAAACCCTTTGAAGCCGCCATGGAGATGGTTGCGGTTTTCATTGGCAGAAAGCTTGTATGTTTTGCCGTCCAGTTCAAAAGAAGCCCCGGCGATCCTGCCGGCAATACGGCCGATGATAGCGCCGAAATACGGAACACCATGGAGGTAGCCGTCAAGGTTGTCATACCCGAGCACGATATTTTCCGCTTTGCCGTTTTTGTCCGGCACGATGATCTTGTTGATGATGCAACCGTATTCAAGCACCGTTACAGATACGCCACAGTCATTTTTCAATTCATAAGCATAGACCGGACGCCCTTCCAATTCCCCAAACAATGCCTTTTTGATTTCCATTTTGATCAGCCCTTTTCCGTTAAAGATTGCGGGCCATATAAAACGGCCCGGTGTACCCGTCTGAGCTAAAAGTTACGGAATGTGATCTGCAGCCCCCTATATGCGTCAAAAGCGTATGCTAAAAATGTTGGAACGCGTTCCCGGCTCCAGTTCCCCGCGACCGCGCCAATCGCTTCCAGAGTCTGCGGCCGGTCTCACAGTCCTGTAAAAACCGGCCTGCTGCTTGGACTGCGCGATTCATTCCGGAAGATGTTTAGCAGCCCGCACGATTCGCCGTTAACATCTACACAAAAATGTTGGAACGGACCGCTACTACAACTTGCGTAAAAAGTTCCGGAATGCCTGTTTCCCTTTTTCGTCCCGTTTGAAGACGCCGGCGTGCTGCAAAACTTGCAGGAAGACTTTGCCCACTTCGTTGCGGACGATGCCTTCCACGTTTTCCGCCGCCACCGTGCCTTCGTATTTTTTCTTCAATCCGTTTGCCCAGTCAAGATGGTAGTCGGCAATATCATTCGGCTGCCCGAGCAAAAATTTTTCCACTTCGGCCAGCTCATTTTTCAGCCGCGCTGGCAGAACCGCAAGCCCCATCACTTCAATCAGCCCGATGTTTTCTTTTTTAATATGATGGACCTCAGCGTGCGGGTGGAAAATGCCAAGCGGATGGGTTTCGCTTGTCCGGTTGTTGCGGAGCACAAGATCAAGTTCAAACCGGCCCGCGCGTTTTCTTGCGATCGGCGTAATCGTGTTATGCGGCGTCCCGTTTGTTTCCGCGAGAATGTCGGCGGAAGGATCGCTGTACTGTTTCCAGATTTGCAAAATATGATCCGCGGCCTCTGTAAGCCTTGCTGCCTCTGCACTTCGCAGCCGGATGACCGATATCGGCCATTTGATAACGGCGGCTTCCACATCCGGAAATGCCTTCATTTCAAACTGCCAGTCGTCAGCCGCTTTTGCCATCGCAAATTCATAACGCCCGCCCTGATAATGGTCGTGCGACAAAATCGAACCGCCGACAATCGGCAGATCGGCATTTGAACCAAGGAAATAATGCGGGAACCGCCCGACAAATTCAAGCAATCTTTGAAAAGCCGCTTTGTCGATTTTCATATCGCGGTGTGTTTCTGACAGCACAATGCAATGTTCGTTGTAATACATATATGGTGAATATTGCAAATACCACGGCTCGCCGCCGAGGGTAAGGCGGATAAGCCGGTGGTTCGACCGTGCCGGGTGCCCCGTTCTGCCGGCATATCCTTCATTTTCCATGCAAAGAAGGCATTTCGGGTAATGCCCTTTTTTGGCGTTTTTTTCCCTGGCAATGGACTTCGGGTCTTTTTCCGGTTTTGAAAGATTGATGGTAATGTCAAGATCGCCGTATTCCGTTGGCGTCTTGTATACAATGTTTTTCGCAATCTGCTTCGTTTGGATATAATTGCTGTGTTTGCTTAATGCGTAAAAATAATCGGTCGCTTCAGCCGGGCTTTCCGCATATTTTTCCCGGAAAATATAGTTTACCGTTGACGGGCGCGGCGTAAACACATTCATGATGTGGCTTGCAAAAATGTCTTTCTCATCCAATACATCCTGAATGATGCCTTTTTCGCACGCGTAACGGACAAGGATGCGGAGGAGATCAGGAATATCCTGATCCGCCCCGCCTTCTTCCGGTTCATGAAATTCATCCAGATGCAAAAGTGACAGCACCTGGTTTCTCGCATACACCCGGTCTTCTTCCCCGATTAACCCGGCACGGACAGCCTTGTTTACAAGCTGCTCGACCGTTTCAAAAATGGCCAATGATTTCACCTTCTGTCGTCGTAACCGTTTGGATGGCTTTCATGCCAGTTCCATGCATCTTTGATAATCTGGCGGATATCCGTTTTTTTCGGATTCCAGCCGAGCACACGCTTTGCCTTGTCGGATGAAGCGATCAGCGTGCTCGGATCCCCAGCGCGGCGGTCGCCGATTTTGACGTTAAAGCCCTTGCCGGTCACTTCCCGCACGGTATCCACAATTTCTTTGACGGAAAATCCGTTGCTTGATCCGAGGTTGAACACATCGCTTGCGCCGCCGTTCTGTAAATATTGAAGCGCAAGAATATGGGCATCAATCAAGTCCTCCACATGGATGTAATCGCGGACGCATGTCCCATCTTTTGTATCATAGTCTTCGCCGAAAATGGTGATCGCCTCACGTTTTCCAAGCACCGTTTCCAATACAACCGGGATGAGATGCGTTTCCGGATGGTGGTCTTCGCCGATTTCGCCGGTTGATCTTGCGCCGGCTACGTTAAAATAGCGAAGTGCAACGTATTTAATGCCGTACGCTTTTTCACACCATTTCATCATTTTTTCCATCGTCAGTTTTGTCTCGCCGTAAGTGTTGGTCGGAACGGTCGGCATTGTCTCTGTAATCGGCACGTGTTCCGGTTCCCCGTATGTTGCAGCGGTCGAAGAAAACACAATATGCGGCACATGGAATTCTTTCATCATTTCAAGCACAATTTGCGTGCCATATACGTTGTTGTCGAAATATTTCAGCGGCTGTTCCATCGATTCGCCGACAAGCGAGTTGGCTGCAAAATGAATGATCGCGTCAATTTTTTCTTTCCCGAAAACTTCCTGCATAAAGGCACGGTCGCGAATATCACCTTCGTAAAATTTTGCCTTTGGATGGATTGCGGCGCGGTGGCCGGTTTGCAGATTGTCAATCACCACCACGTCATATTTTTGGTCGATCAGTTGATATACGGCATGCGAGCCGATATAACCGGCCCCGCCTAATACTAAAATGCTCATGCAAGTTCCTCCATTGTCATTTCTTTTGCTCCGTCACCGATGCTTGCGGTGTAGAAGTCCGCCCGGTAGCCGATTTCTTTTTCATAGACGTCCCCGACATTTTTAATGAACGCATCAACTTTGTCAGTTTCGACAATCGCGATCGCACATCCGCCGAATCCTGCGCCCGTCATTCTCGCCCCGAGCACGCCCTCCTGCTTCCAGGCGGTTTCGGCCAGCGTATCGAGTTCTTTGCCGGTCACTTCATAATCATCCCGCAGCGAACGGTGGGAGGCATTGATCAGTTCCCCGAAAGCGGGCAGGTCGCCGCGTTTTAATGCGTCAAGTGCTTTTAGCGTGCGCACATTTTCGTAAACCGCATGTTTTGCCCGTTTCCTCACAATCTCATTGTCTATGATTTCCTTGTTTTTTTCAAATGCTTCTTCTGTCAAATCGCCGAGCGTTTCGATATCGAGTTTCTTTTGCAGCTGTTTCAGTGCCGATTCACATTCCGCACGTCGTTCATTATATTTAGAGTCCGCAAGTTCACGGCGTTTATTCGTGTTCATAATCAAAATTTTATGGTGATCCAGCTTGATCGGGGCATATTCGTACGCAAGTGTGGCACAGTCGAGCAAAATGCCCGCGTCTTTTTTGCCCATCCCGACCGCGAACTGATCCATGATCCCGCTGTTTACGCCGATAAATTGGTTTTCCGTTTTTTGCCCGAGCTTGACAAGATCGAGCTGTTCCACTTTCAGGTTGAACAATTTTTCAAGCATCACGCCGGTTAATAGTTCAATGGAGGCGGAAGAAGACAGGCCGGCCCCATTCGGAATATTGCCGTACACGAGGCAGTCAAAACCCTGTTCTATTTCATGCCCCGCTTCCTTCAAATATTTCAGCATGCCTTTCGGGTAATTGGCCCAGTCATGTGCTTTGTTGTATGCCAGATCGTCAAGCATAAATTCGATAACGCCTTTTTCTTTAAAATTCAAAGATACAAAGCGAATGTTGCGGTCATCGCGTTTTTTGGCCAAAGCATACGTCCCCATGGTAATCGCGCACGGAAACACATGGCCGCCGTTATAGTCGGTATGCTCCCCGATCAGATTAATCCGGCCCGGCGCAAAAAACGCGCGCTCCGCCGCCGTCCCGAAATACTCCTTAAAAGCCTGAGGCAAATTTGGGTTGCTCATGTTCGTTCCCCCTAAGTGTAATAGAATAGAATAAAAAGATTGCAAACGTTTTCTTCAATTCCATCTTACACGCAGAAGTAAAAAAAGGCAACATTTTTACTAAAATTTTTACTGGTAATATTCCATTTCTAAATAGGGCTTGCTGAACGAATCCGATTCTGAGTTTGTACCAAATTTGTCTGCAAGCTCTGTCGCAAAATATATGTGAGAATGCGTGATTTTGTCTTCTAAATACGTTGAATCGGCTTTCGAGTGCAAGCTTTTCCCTGGATTTGTTGTAAAATCCTTGCATTTAAATTGTTGCCAAAGCTGTCAGCACTCTTGCCAAATCTAGGAATTTTGCTTATTCAGCAAGCCTTAAATAATACAGCCTCAGTACAATCATTTACCATTCCAATGCGATCCACTGCTGTAATAACTGATTTAAGATTTTTTCTCTTCTTTTTTTAAATCATCTTTTAAATACTCCATATCTTTTATGTACCTTTGGATTGTTTCTTCTATTGCATCTTTTATTACTCGGGGATATCCCTTTTCATCTTCTCGTTTTTGTTCCTTCTTTAGCTCATCTATATCTTTAGTAAGCAAAGATATAGCCTTCTTCTTCTCATCTTTACTCATGAATTCATAGATTTTTCTCATAAAAAATACCTCGGCAATAAATTATTTCTAAATTTTTATTTTTTTATTATAATACGTTTTGATAAGGAGGAGGCTTTTGTTATACGCAGCTTTCAGATGTCGAGCAGGAAACAAACGGCCTGCTGTCTTACACCCGCAAGCCGAAAACCGCCCCGGAAAATATCAGGAAAATCCTTGAAAAATGGCAGGATGAAATTGTACGGGCTTATCCGGCACATCATCGAACGTAAGCAAACCATGGAGCGGCAACAGTGCATTTATCAGCAGTTGCCGCTTTTTTAGCAGTAGCGACAAAGTGGACCGAAAAAAGCGGCGGCGCTTTGCTGCTTTGCGCCCCCCCTTTTTCCCGGCTGCTTAGACCATCGGATGCTTTTTGATTTTACACGCGCGCGCCGAGCTGCATAAGGACGGTATCATCCATCGGCGGATTGTGTAATCCCGCATGCACATCACGGTAATAGCGCTGCAGCGGGCTTTTTTGAAAAAGGCTGCGGGCGCCGACTATCCTCATGGCCAGATCCACAATTCTGTTTTCCCGCTGTTTAGACCATCGGATGCTTTTTGATTTTACACACGCGCGCCGAGCTGCATAAGGACGGCATCATCCATCGGCGGGTTGTGGAGCCCGGCGCGGACATCGCGGTAATAGCGCTGCAGCGGACTTTTTTCGGACAGGCTTCTGGCACCTACGATTCGCATCGCTAAATCAACTGCTTCTATCGCATGATTCGTAACTGCCATTTTCGCTGCCCCAAGTTCCGGGCCCATCTCTTTTCTTTGTTCTGCTCCGGCTTCATCCCACATTTTCGCAACCGAATACAGAAAATGCCGCGCCTGCATCAATTTCAGCTCGATTTCACCGAATTTCTGGCGGATAGCCGGCAGTTCCGCAATCGGATGGTTCAGGCTGTTCGGCGTATACGATTTAGCAAAGCGAGCCGCTTCCCGTTTTGCTGCCTCGGCAATGCCTAAATAACAGGCAGGGATATGGAGCAGATAACCGGCCGGCTCCTTCTTTTTCGTCTGGATCTCCGCCAGGTTCGCAAGCGGGACTTTGACGTTTTCCAGCACAACATCATGGCTGCCGGTTGCCCTTAAAGCAATGCTGTCCCATGTTTCGACGATGGAGAGGCCAGCCGTATCCCGCGGAACGACAAAACTGCCAACCGCTTCTTTTTCCGGAATCGTTGCGGTAATGATAAAAAAGTCGAGCACCGGAGACATGGTGGCAAAAGTTTTTCTCCCGTTTAACACCCATTCGCCGTTCTTTTCCGTTGCCGTTGTTTCCGGCATGCCACCGCGCGTCGGGCTGCCCGTTTGCGCTTCTGTTGCGCAAGTGTTGATGAGGGCGGCCTCCCCTGCTGCCGCACGGCAAATGCGTTCAAACAATTGCCCGTTCCATGTTCTTGTTTCGGACAAATGCATTAAAATCCCCATATGCCATCCAATGGAAAGGGCAGTCGACCCGTCCGCAACCGCGATGGCCTCTTGCAGGCGGACAAGCTCATACAGCGAAATGCCGCCCCCACCGTAGTTTTGTGGCACAGTCAGCTTTGTATAGCCTGTTTCTTTTAAATCTTGAATATTTTCAAAAGCAAACCGTCCTTCCAAGTCATTGGCAGCCGCCCTTTCAGAAAACGGGCCGGCAAGCGTTTGAATTAGGTCCAGTTTTTCCTCCAGCGTTGAGGCTTTTAAAAAATCCATATCCTTTCCTCCCCCGGAAACATCTTTTCTCTTATTTTACCGGAAACATGCCGGAAAAACATTACAACACTTTTTTTAAATTTCCTCTTGCAATCCGGATTTTATTATAATATAATTTACATTGTCCTGATTGATTCCATGCTGGTGTAGCACAGTTGGTAGTGCACTTCACTCGTAATGAAGGGGTCGGAGGTTCGAGTCCTCTCACCAGCATCTTTCTTTTTTTCATATGGAGAAGTACCCAAGCGGCTGAAGGGGACGCACTCGAAATGCGTTAGGGCGGGTGACCGTCGCGTGGGTTCAAATCCCACCTTCTCCGCCATACATAGTGCATATAAAAATTCCGGAGAACTCCGGAATTTTTTTGCGTTTATGAACCACATGGCAATTCATGCTCCCAATCCCCGTAAACCGGATTCGGGAATACGATAAATTTGCGGCCAAATGCATGGCGGAAACGGTCTGCTTCCAGGCTGCGCGCCTTGTTTCCTTTTCCGTCAAATGTCTTAAAAAAGTCACCCAGATTATCACCGAACAAGGCAATGATTTCATAATTCTTTTCAACGGTTTGTCGGCGTGCTTCTTTGCTGCTTGTTCCTGTTTGCAACAGCACATGGGAACGGACGGCCTGCGGGATCCCTTCTTTTTTCAAGTTGCGAAGGGTGGCATCCATATATTTTTCGTCCCGGTTTGAAATGTAATAAATATCGATTCCTTTTTTATCGGCATATTTTAAAAAGGAAAGTGCCCCCGGAAGCGGTTTTGCTTTTGCTTTTTTCACCCATGCTCCCCAGCCGCTGCCAAACGAAATGCCTTTTTCTGCCATATAAGATAAGTACGGCCCGTTATCCAGCACTGTCTCATCCAGATCCAGGACAATGGCGCGCTTCTTTTTTACTTTGGTTTTCAGGCTCTCCTCAATACGCTGTTTTCCGATATTGTATCCTTGATAATAGAGCGCTCTTGCTTCTCCGGATGTCCGGTACCAGGCAACCCCCATTTTGGTCTGTTCCGCTTTTTGCTTTGCCGTGCAGCCCGTAACCGGAACCGTCTTCATGACGGCAGCTTCCCGGTTTTGTTTGCCGCCTTCAGCAGAGCACCCCGCATTTCCAAGCACCAGCGCAAAGACAATTAGCAACCCTGCAAAATAGTTCATGCTTGCCCCTTCTTTCTAAAATGCTTTTACGATTAGTATAAGGGAACCCCGGAAATTGATACATGCTAAAATGGCATCTTTCACGGGGGTTGTTAGGCACTTCGAAGCGGTCTATTCTGATTTACGACGGGATTTTCATTCTTCCGCTGGCATGTATTTTTTGTGATATGGGCGTTTACGTACATTGTTTGTCGGAATTTCGCTCGCTTCCTTCACTTAGACGCATCCTACGTTAAGAAACAACGCGTTTTTTCCGCGCTTCCTTCACTCAGACCGATTAAGTCCGTATAATTGTGTAAAAAGAAGGAGTCATTTTATCAACTCTTGGCAACACTGTTTTCAACGACAATAAACAATGAAAAGAGGAGATAAAATGACTCACTTACAGTTTAACCTAAATTTGGATGTTTTAAAAGAAGCCATCATGACTTCAGATCTTGA
>NZ_JARTJQ010000075.1:0-55424 GCF_036225245.1 Weizmannia sp. CD-2023 | reverse complement strand
CCGCAGCGCGATGCCACTTCTTTTACTAGCTTCCCGGCATGGTACCCTTTTTCGACAAGGTCTTTGGTGACGCCAGCAATGAAGCTGGCTTTTCCGTCTGTCGCCGCAGCGAGGACAATAATGCCGCTTCCGAGTTTTTGTTTTAAATCGTCCGCCATATTGCGCAATTGGTTCATGTCGCCGGCTTCGACTTTCGCCGCGAGCACATTTATGCCGTCTACTACTTTTACGCGGTCCACAAGCGATCCGGCTTCGATATTGGCGAGTTTTGCGGCCAGGGATGCATTTTCACGCTGCGCTTCTTTCAATTCCTGCTGGAGGGCGTCGATACGGTCCGGCAATTCTGTTGGTTTTACTTTTAATTTGGCGCTTGCCTCTTTTAAAAGGTGGAGCTGTTCCTGCATCAATCCGTAAGCATATTTTCCCGTCACCGCTTCAATCCGCCTTGTCCCTGCACCGATTCCGGATTCGGAAACAATTTTGAACAGGCCGATCTGGGCTGTGTTCGAAACATGGCAGCCGCCGCACAGTTCCAGGCTGTAGTCGCCCATTTGAACGACGCGGACGATCTCCCCGTATTTTTCGCCAAACAACGCCATCGCGCCCATCGCTTTCGCTTCGTCCAGTTTTTTCAAATCCGTTGTAACCGGCAGGCTTGCCCAAATTTTTTCATTGACGATCGTTTCAATTTTTTCGAGTTCTTCTTCTGTCACCTGCCCGAAATGCGAGAAGTCAAAACGGAGGCGTCCCGGTTCGACAAGCGATCCCGCCTGGTTGACATGAACGCCGAGCACATCCTTCAATGCCTGGTGTAACAGATGGGTAGCAGAGTGGTTCTTTTCCGTGTCACGGCGTTTTGCTCCGTCCACCTGTGCAAATACTTCCTGGCCGGTTTTGATGGTGCCTGATACGACAACGCCCTGATGCAAATTTTGGCCGTTCGGCGCTTTCTGCACATTTGTGACCTCCACTTTCAGCCCTTCTGCTGTCAAGGTGCCATGATCGGCAATCTGGCCGCCGCTTTCCGCGTAAAAAGGGGTTTGATCTAAAATGAACTGGATTTCCTCTCCGCTGGCAGCCGACTCCGTGATGTCACCGTCTTTTAAAAGGACAGCGACATGGGCCGTCCCCTCAAGGCGGTCATAACCGATAAATTCGCTTTTCACTGTAATATTGCCGAGCACGCCGCCTTGGACGGACATCGATTCTGCCTGCTGGCGGGCGTTGCGTGCGCGTTCACGCTGCCGCTCCATTTCTTTTTCAAAGCCTTCATGGTCGGCACGGAGCCCCTGGTCGTGCGCATACTCTTCTGTCAGTTCAACAGGGAAGCCGTACGTATCGTAAAGCATGAAAATATCTTCACCCGGCAGCTGTTCTAAGCCGTTTTTCTTTGCCGCCCTGATCCGTTCTTCCAAAATGGAAAGCCCTTCGTTCAGCGTTTCCTGGAAACGTTCTTCTTCGGAACGAACCACTTTTTGCACAAAATCGGCATTTTTTTCCACTTCCGGATAATAGGAATTCATAATCCGGCCGACCGTCGGCACAAGCTTGTACATAAAAGCGCCGTGAATATCGAGCTGAATGGCGTATCGAACCGCCCGGCGCAAAAGCCTGCGTAAAACATAGCCGCGGCCTTCGTTTGACGGCAGCGCCCCGTCCGCAACCGCAAAGGCAACGGTGCGGATATGGTCGGCAATCACTTTAAATGCTGTATCCGCCTCTTTGTTTCCGGCACGGTATTTTTTACCGGAGATTTTTTCGACCTCTTGAATAATCGGCATGAACAAGTCGCTGTCATAGTTGGTATCGACCCCTTGCAGCACGCATGCCATCCGTTCGAGGCCCATTCCGGTATCAATGTTTTTCTTCGGCAGCTCCGGATACTCGCTGCGCGGAACCCCTGGTATCGCATTAAACTGGGATAACACGATATTCCAGATTTCAATATAGCGGTCGTTTTCCATATCTTCCTGAAGGAGCCGGATTCCTAACCGTTCCGGGTCGTATTTTTCCCCGCGGTCGAAGAAAATTTCCGTATCCGGCCCGGATGGCCCTTCGCCGATTTCCCAGAAATTGCCCTCGAGCGGGATAATATGATCCGGGGACACCCCGATTTTTTTCCAGCATGCAATCGAATCCAGGTCATCGGGATAAACGGTGACATACAGTTTTTCTTTTGGCATGCCGAACCATTTGTCGGAAGTCAGCAGCTCCCATGCCCAGGCAATCGCTTCTTCACGGAAATAATCCCCAATCGAAAAGTTGCCGAGCATTTCAAAAAATGTATGGTGGCGCGCTGTTTTTCCGACATTTTCAATATCGTTTGTCCGGATTGCTTTTTGCGCGTTGACAATGCGCGGGTTTTCCGGAATGACCGTGCCGTCAAAATATTTTTTTAAAGTGGCCACACCGCTGTTAATCCAAAGTAGCGACGGGTCATTGACCGGGATCAGTGAAGCGCTCGGCTCGACTTTATGCCCTTTTTCCTTAAAAAAGTCCAAAAACATGCTGCGGATTTCCGCACTTGATCTTTTCTTCATGAGAAAACCTCCTCTGTTTATTTATGAAAACCGGAACCCCCCGGACGCAAAAAAGCCCCCATCCCGGACAGGGACGAGAGGCTTGCTCGCGGTACCACCCTGATTAAAGGCAAAAAACGCCCTTCTCTTTGGGTGCCTGTAACGGGGCAAAACGGCAGGGTTTGGCTGCACTCCGGATTAGCGTTCTGTTATCCTTCATTTTGGAATTTCTTTCAGCCGCGGAAATTCCTCTCTGGGCCGTACATCACGGTTTAAAATGGGCGATAACATACTCGATCTTTCTTCGTTTTTTGATATGCAGTTCTATCAATAGGAACGGCCTGTGCTGCGCAATTCCCAAGCCCGGACAAAAATCCCTGTCCGGAAGCCTATTTTGCCCACAGGACACGTATGTTCATGGGTAAATTATAAAAAAGTTTACTCCGGTTTGTCAACTTGATTCGTGCGGCCTGAAAAGCGCAAAGTTTTGCGAGCATGGATGATGGCCACTTTCAGCACGGCAAGCGCCGGCACAGCGAGAATCAGTCCTGCGATCCCCGCGATTTCCTCTCCCGCGATCAAGGCGATGATGATAAACAGCGGGTGAAGATGCAAAGATTTCCCGACAATAAAAGGGGAAAGGATATTGCTTTCAATAAATTGCAGGACGAACACAATGATGACCACATAAAGGACAAATTTTAATGAAATGGTCGCCGCAATAACCGAAACGGGAATGGCGCCCAAAACAGGGCCAAAATACGGAATGACATTGGTGACCCCGATGATGATGCCGAGTAGAATCGGGTATTTCATGCCAAGGATGGCAAATGCGACAAAAGAAAGAAAGCCGATCAACAGGCAATCCAAAAGCTGGCCGCGGAGATAGCCGCCGATCGACCGGTCGACATCGCGAATAAATGCTGCAGCGGACGGCCGCCATTTTTCCGGCGTCAATGCCAGTGCTGCTTTTTTGACATGTTCAAAATCTTTCAGAAGGTAAAATGAAATAAACGGAATGACGGCAAGCGCAATGGCGTAATTGACAAGTTGCATCAGCATATTGATTGAATTTGAAACATTTGCAGAGAGCCATAATTCAAAGCGTTCAATGCGCTCGTCAATCTGGTCCTGAAGCCCGTCCGGCCAGTGCTTCATCGATGTTTGCAAGTAAACAACGCCGTCCCTGTACTGGTCTGCAAACTGCGGCAGATGTTCCGACAGATCGTTCATTTGGGCGATCACAAGCGGCAGCCCTCTGTAAATGCCGTAAGCGGTGCCGCCAAAAAACAAAATATAGATAATCAGGATAGCAAGCCCTCTCGGCAGCCCATTTTTATAAAGAAATTCAACAAGCGGGTGGAGGATGTAAGCGATAAAACCGCCGATTAAAAGCGGCAGGCATACCGCCAGTACGACGCGCAATACGGGCGCCCAAAAAGGCTTGAGTAAAAGCAGCACATATAAAATAATCAGAATAAATAACAACCAAAACAATTTATACAGCCATGTACCGCGAAACCGTTGCATAAAAAAACCTCCCTCCTTCAAGTGTTTGCGAAAGAGGGAAGTTTATGAGGATTTTTATCACCGGTCCAATGCAGCAACCTTTCGGACAACCGAAATACGGAGGGCGCAAACACCTTATGAACGAGAACACCGGGCTTCGTGAAAAGGGATGCAGCGGGACAGGGATATCCGCCATTTGGCAAGATGCATCCGCGCGTTCCCTTTCGGCCGTTGGCGTCCGGCCAGGGAAACGAGACCGGGGTTTTTATCGGATAGGCGGTTTTAACGGAATGCCTTGCGCACCCGCTTTGCCATTTTCCGCATCTGCCGCCTGTCCGCGAAGCCATTTTTCGCCATTTGGGCAGCGGCCATTCCCGCACCAAAACCGACTGCAGCTATCATCATTTTGTTCATTTCCCCATTCCCTCCATTCAGCTGAGTTTGCGTGCTTCTTCCTCAAACAAATCATCCAAAGAGCTCAATGTGCCGTCTTCTTCCACCTGATGCGTATGGATTGTATTTTTTGCAACCGATAGTTCAATAAAACAGTTCCAGCAGTAATACTGGTTCACGCCGATTTTTCCGATGTCCTTGCTTCGGCAATTCGGGCATTGCATGGTAAGCACCTCGCTTTCAAGGTCCATTTTTGCTTACCAATATGCCCAATTTTTCCAAAAAGCATACGTCAAACCGGCATATATAGTTTGCCGGAGCGGACTGACAGCATGCAAGGAAACGGTTCCCAGCGTATGATCGTCCATTCCGGAAAAAATATAGGAAACCAACAGCAGGAAGTGACATGTATGCAAAACATTAAACCGCTTTTGATTAAAATCGCCGGGCATTTTATTTTTTTGTATTTGGTGCTCGGCTTCATTTACGGCATGTCTTTTTTCGGTGTGCTGTTTACAGCGCTCTTGCTTAGCGTGATTTCTTATTTTTTGGCTGATCTTGGCCTTCTTCCGCGCACAGCGGACTGGTTTGTACTGATCTTAGACTTTGGGCTTGCATTTTCTGTCATCTGGGGGATGACTCGGTTTTTCGCCCACAACCATTTGCCGGGGCTTCAGGTTTCGATCGGTGCTGCCGTCGTCATCAGCGTATTCGAACATTTTTATCACCAATATTTAACCGACTATGTGCTCCAAAAAGGGGTTCCGCGGCGGAGCAAAGCACAAACCCTCCGGTACGGCACGGAAACCGCAGAGGAAATCCGTCCGGAAACGGGAAAGAAACAGCAATAAGGGCTTGCCGGGATGTTTAAACCGGGGTTTCGCAAGCCCTAATTTTTTTGTTTTTCTTCAAAAGGAACCGGCGTCATACAGCGAAAAGCGACCGGTGATGACAGTACGATCGATGTGTTGATGTTTCCATAAGGGGTTAGCCGGTCAATCAGCTTGCTCAGATGGTCCATAGAGGTAACAGCAGCTTTCAGCAAATAGCTGACAGCGCCTGTCAAGCGATGGCATTCAACAATTTCGGGAACCTGCACAATCCATTTCTCAAATTCTGTATAAGTGGACATCTTGATCTCACTTACCTGCATGTAAGCAACCACTTCCCTGCCCACAGCTTTCGGGGATACCCTTGCGCTGAATCCTTCGATAATCCCCTTCTCCTGTAGCCGTTTCAACCGCTCCGAAATGCTCGGGCGGCTGAGGGACAATTTCTTCGATAAATCACTTAAAGTCATGCGCCCGTCCTTTTGCAGCATTTCAAGAAGACGAATGTCCAACTGGTCCATGAAAAAGCCCCCTTTGCAAAATGCAGTTTGCGATACGAAAACTTATTCAAAATAGAAAGGTTTACACCCGAAATTGATACAGTTTGTTATTTCGTTTCTTTTTGCCATCGTTTATGATGGATTCAGACACAAAATCTTATAAATTTTTAGATTTCACATGATGTTACCGCTTTCATTCTAGCACATCGTTTCTGGTGCAATAAAGTATTCAATTGCAATGATTTTTAGGCGGCGGTCCGGTGAAATGTAAACGCTGTCAAAATAAGTGCAGGAAACCTTTTCTTTTAAACTTTTATCACTATATCCACAGTGCAAATGGAGGTAATCTGAAATGAATGTAATCAAACCGCATATGCAAACAACGGAAACATTGCTCGATAAAATGCAGGAACATGAACAAATTGTTTTTTGTAATGATCCTGCGACAGGTTTGAAAGCCATTATCGCAATCCATAATACGACACTCGGGCCGGCATTGGGAGGCTGCCGCATGCAGCCGTACCGGACGCTGGATGAAGCGTTGGAAGATGTGTTGCGGTTATCGAAAGGGATGACCTATAAATGTGCAGCGGCGGATGTCGATTTTGGCGGAGGAAAAGCAGTGTTGATCGGCGACCCGTCAAAGGATAAAACCCCCGCCATGTTCAGAGCTTTTGGCCAGTTTGTTGATTCCTTGAACGGTCGTTTTTATACAGGAACGGATATGGGGACCTCCATGGACGATTTTATCCATGCCGCCAAAGAAACCCGGTGTATCGTAGGCATCCCGGAATGCTACGGCGGTGGCGGTGATTCATCCGTTCCAACTGCGCTTGGCGTCATTTACGGAATAAAAGCAGCGAATAAAGCCGTTTTTGGATCGGCGGATCTTGCTGGAAAAGCGTATGCGGTGCAGGGGCTCGGAAAAGTGGGCTTTAAAGTGGCTGAACATTTGCTGGAAGCGGGTGCGGATTTATATGTGAGCGATATTCATGAAGAAGCCGTCCAGGCCATTTTGACACGTGCAAAACAGTTGGGAAGCGCCGTGCGTGTTGTGAAAAGCCATGAGATCTATGCGGCTGAAGCTGATGTCTTTGTCCCGTGTGCTCTTGGCGGAATCCTCAATGATGACACCATCCATCAATTAAAAGTAAAAGCGGTAGCCGGATCTGCCAACAACCAGCTTTTATCGGAAAAGCACAGTGAAGCCTTGAAACGCAAAGGCATTTTATACGCTCCTGATTATATTGTGAATGCCGGCGGGTTGATCCAAGTCGCCGACGAACTGTACGGCTATCAAAAAGAACGGGTGTACACAAAAACAAAATCCATTTACACGTCATTAATCGAAGTGTTTAAACAAGCAGAGATGGACAATATCACCACCTCACAAGCCGCAAACCGCCTTTGTGAAAAACGGATAGAAGAACGCAAAAAGCAAAACAGCTTTTTCACGCACAGCAAACGTCCGAAATGGGATATCCGCAAGTAATATTTTTTGGAGGTGTTGGGAGAATGGAATTTCCAATATTTCAAATCGTGGATGAGAACGGCCGGCTCGTAAATGATCAATTCAGCAGCCAAATGACAAAGGAACTTGCCAAACAATTTTACTATCATATGGTGCGCATCCGCCACTTTGACCGGAAAGCTGTAAGTTTACAGCGCCAGGGCAGACTGGGGACGTATGCACCTTTTGAGGGGCAGGAAGCTTCCCAGGTTGGAAGTGCACTGGCGTTAGAAAAAGATGACTGGATTTTCCCTACTTATCGGGACCATGGTGCCGCATTAACGTTCGGCGCCGGAATGGCACGCACCTATCTGTATTGGAATGGTCGTGTGGAAGGATGTGTGCCTGAAGAAGGGAAAAAGATATTTCCCCCTGCCGTTCCGATTGCCACGCAAATCCCGCATGCTGCCGGGGCTGCCATCGCAGAAAAATGGAAAGGAACCAGCAATGCAGTGATTGCCTATTTTGGCGACGGTGCCACTTCAGAAGGCGATTTTCATGAAGGGCTGAATTTCGCAAGTGTATTTAAAGCGCCTGTCCTCTTCTTTAATCAAAATAACGGCTTTGCCATTTCAGTGCCCGTTAAAAAACAAATGAATTCCAAAACGATTGCCCAAAAATCAGTAGCCTATGATATACCGGGTATCCGCGTTGACGGCAACGATATTTTTGCGGTCTATTTCCAGGCAAAGGCATGGCTTGACCGGGCGCGCAGTGGAGAAGGGCCAGCACTGATTGAAGCCGTGACATGGAGAACCGGTGCCCATACAACGGCAGATGACCCAGGAAAGTACCGCGACCAGCCGGAAAGTGAAGCAATTGGCAAGCGCCGGGACCCTATCCTTCGCGTGGAACGGTTTATGAAATTAAACGGCTTTTGGGATGAAGATTGGGCAAAAAGCGTTACAGAAGAAATCACGAATGAGGTAGAACAAGCTGTAAAGGAAATGGAAAATTTTCCAAAACCGAATGTCCATGATTTATTTGACCATGTTTTTGATCAGCCTACTTGGAATATTGCTAACCAAAAAGCACAATATCTTCAATTCAGCGGGGAGGGAGTTTAACATGGCATTATCGATGGAAAGGCCCATGGAGCTAACTGTAAAAACGAAGGCGTTAACGCTTGTGCAGGCTGTTACAGACGGGCTCTTCACAATGTTGCAAGAAGATGGGCAGGTGCTCTTGCTCGGGGAAGATATCGGCAAAAACGGAGGCGTATTCCGGGCAACAGACGGTTTGCAAGAGCAATTCGGCCCGGACCGCGTCATCGACACCCCTTTGAGTGAAGCGGGCATTATCGGCAGCGCCACCGGCATGGCGGTGAACGGGTTTAAACCTGTTGTGGAGATTCAGTTCCTCGGCTTTATTTATCCGGCATTCGAGCAAATCATTTCGCACGTATCCCGGATGCGGATGCGAACGATGGGAAAGTTTTCCGTTCCGATGGTGATTCGTGCCCCATACGGCGCGGGCATCCGGGCGCCCGAAATTCATTCAGACAGTGTGGAAGCGCTGTTCACCCATATTCCCGGCATGAAAGTTGTCTGCCCTTCTTCCGCGTACGATGCAAAGGGGTTGTTGATCGCAGCCATTGAAGATCCCGATCCCGTCTTATTTTTAGAACCATTAAAATTGTATCGTGCAAACCGTGAAGAAGTCCCTGAAGGAAAGTATGCCATTGAAATCGGAAAAGGAAAAAAACTGAAAGATGGCAATGACATCTCCATTTTTGCATGGGGCGCGATGGTACCGGTCGCACAAAAAGCAGCTGAATTGGCGGAACAATCCGGTTTTACATGCGATGTCATTGATTTGCGGACGCTCTACCCGCTTGATAAGGACATCATCTCAGCCTCCGTCCAAAAAACAGGGCGTGCAGTCATTGTACATGAGGCCCATGAAACCGGTGGGGTCGGAAATGATATCATTTCCATCATTAACGATACTTCGTTTCTCTATTTGAAATCCCCGGTTGAACGTGTGACCGGATTTGATGTACCCGTTCCGCTATTTGCATTAGAAGATCATTATTTGCCAACCCCTCAAAGAGTGTTCAAAGCAATCGAAAAAGCCATGTATTTTTAGGAGGAGATGACATTGGTAGAAGTGAAGCTTCATGATATTGGTGAAGGCATGACAGAGGGAGAGATTATCCATTATTTTGTAAAAGAAGGGGATTCGGTCAAAGCGGACCAGCCCCTTGCAGAGGTCCAAACCGATAAAATGGTGGCTGAACTCCCTTCTCCTGCCTCAGGAAAAGTAAAGAAGATTGTGGTCGGCAGCGGTTCCACAGTACCCGTCGGCACCACCCTTCTCATCGTGGAACCGGACAATATCAAAGCAGCAAGCACCGAAAAGAAACAGGATAAACCGGCTTTTGATCAAACAGCCGCACCGCTACGCCAAACGGGCAAAAGAAAACTCATTATGGCCGCGCCTTATACAAGAAAAGTGGCACGGGAACTGGGGGTGGATATTTACGAAATTCCCGGCACCGGCAAAAACGGCCGCATCACGGTCGAAGATGTCTACCATTTTGTGCAAAAGCAGGATTACAAAAACGATCTCAAAGAATCCAATACGCCTGCCAATCAAGCAATAAATGAAAATGCTGAACCTATACAGCTGCATGAAGCAAAGGATATTTTTGAAGCAAAACCGGATGTGATTCCTTTCAGGGGCAGGAGGAAGCAGATTGCAAAGAAAATGACACAATCCCTTTATACCATCCCACATGTGACCCATTTTGAAGAGGCAGATTTAACAGAACTCCTCGCTTATCGGGAGGCGTTAAAAGAAATGGGCATCCGTATCTCAGCCGTTGCTTTCTTTATTAAAGCGATTATAATAGCTTTAAAGGAATACCCTGTTTTCAACGCCAAGCTGGACGAGGAAAACGAAGTGATACGGCTTGAAAAGGAATACCATATCGGCATTGCAACCGATACAAAAGAGGGGCTGATTGTGCCTGTGATTCATCACGCGGACCGGTTAACCGTCCGGCAAATTCACGAAAAATTAAAAACATTAACCCGGAAAGCACAAGAGAACAAACTCGGGCCGTCTGAATTGAAAGGCAGTACGTTTACGGTCAGCAATGTCGGCCCATTAGGAAGCATAGGCGCCACACCAATCATTCACTATCCTGAAACCGGGCTTATTTCTTTTCATAAGACAAAGAAAAGGCCCGTCGTGATGGATAACGATGAGATTGCCATTCGCCCGATCATGACCTTGTCCATGTCTTTCGACCACCGCGTTGCGGATGGCGCCACAGCGGTTGCTTTTACAAACCGTTTTAAACAGTTAATTGAAAACCCGAAATTATGGCTGATCGAATTGACATAGGGAGCTGGCAATACAAAAAT
The DNA here is from genome assembly GCF_036225245.1 of Weizmannia sp. CD-2023. Classification (NCBI taxonomy): domain Bacteria; kingdom Bacillati; phylum Bacillota; class Bacilli; order Caryophanales; family Bacillaceae; genus Heyndrickxia; species Weizmannia sp. CD-2023. The sequence continues at coordinate 44,792 of NZ_JARTJQ010000075.1, read as the reverse complement.
TCATAAAACTCAGATACCGAACAAAGGAGGATCAAGGAATGGAGTCTACTTCACTGCAAAAGAAACTGTTGCCGCGCCATGTTAGTTTAATGGCAATGGGGGGAGCGATTGGTACCGGCGTTTTTAAAGGGAGCGCTGAAACGGTATCACTGGCCGGGCCAGGCGTCATTTTTTCCTACATCATTGGCGGGCTTTTACTGCTCGTTGTGATGGGGGCAATTGCAGAGATGGCGATCGCCTATCCGGACACAAACATGAAAGGATTTGTGCGAAAAGCATTTGGCCAGCGTGCATCGTTTGTAATGGGATGGTTGTACTGTTTCATGTGGTTATCGGTATGCTGTATTGAAATCGTTGTGGCTGGCAGCTTTTTGCAATACTGGCTGCCAAATATTCCGCTATGGGCATTGAGTTTGGGCTGTGCCGCCCTTGTGATTGGCATCAATTTGATGAATGTGAAGAACTACGGGGAATTTGAATTTTGGTTTGCAGGCATTAAAATCACGATGATTATTGTATTTATCCTTTTAGGGGGATGTATTTTATTCGGCCTTATCCCGAGCAATGAAACCGGCTATTTACAAAATTTTACGGCACATGGCGGGTTTTTCCCGAAAGGAATCATGTCTATCTTTTCAGCGCTTTTAATCGTCATGTTCTCATTTGGCGGTTCTGAACTCATCGGTTTAACCGTAACAGAATTAAAAAACGCGGAAAGCATTTTGCCCAAGGTAATTAAAAATTTTGTTTGGCGGATTGTTTTATTTTACACCGCTCCCATTCTCGTGATTTGCGGGTTGGTGCCCTGGAATGAAATCAGCCACCATGCGAGCCCGTTCGTCCAAGTATTGTCGATTGCAGGCCTTCAGGGTTCAGCCCACTTGATGAACTTTATTTTAATTACAGCGGTACTATCTGCAGCCAATTCCGGCATATACGGCTGTACAAGGATGCTGCACTCCCTGTCCCTGGAAGGGGAAGCACCGAAGTCTTTTTCGTATGTTACAAAAAAAGGTGTGCCATTATACAGTTTAATTTTAACTGCAACTATGTTAATCATTGCAGCGATGATCGCCTTTATTGCACAAGACCAAGTGTTTGCAATCCTAATGGCGGTTCCCGGTTTTGTCGTCTCAATGGTTTGGATTTTTATTTGCCTGTCACAGCTAAAACTTCGCCGTTCGTACCCTGTTTCTCCGGGTTTCAAATTATGGGGCTTCCCTTACGTCACCATTGCGGCAGCGGCCATTTTAATCATCATAACCGGCGCCTTTATGTTAAGTGCCCAAAACCGGATCAGTATGATTGCCTGCGTCATCGTTTTAGCCCTATTAACGGCCATATCCATCTTTAAGTTTAAAAACGCCGGGGATAAAAGTGTCCAAATCAGCCAGGTCCAACCTGCCAGAAAACTTGATCCTTGAGCCAAACCAAAAAGCAGCGGGGCCTGCCGCTGCTTTTTGGTTGCTTAATCCGGTTGGGACGCAGTCTGTCCTTCTTCTGCGTACGTGTACGGGGTAATGCCCGCCATGCCAATCATCGGGTCGACCCGGTCCCAATTTTCTTCTGTTAAGGACAGGGCTGTCTCCGTCCCTGCCTCTTTTTGTGCCGTTTTTAATGCTTCAGCCAGTTTTTCACACAGTGTCGTCTTCCGCTTTTGGTCATCTTCCCTTTCCACACCCATCCGGAAAGCCGGTTCTTCGCCAAGCAGAATTAAAATTTTTTTGCTCCTTGTAATCGCCGTATACAGCAAGTTTCGGCGCAGCATCCGGTAATAGCTGCGGACAACCGGCAAAATTACGACCGGAAACTCGCTTCCTTGCGATTTATGGATCGAACAGCAATACGCAAGCGTAATCTGATTGAAATCTGGCTTCGTATACGTCACTTCAATCCCATCAAAAGAAACGATGAGCATATCTTGTTTTTCCGTATTTTCTTTTGCGGTAAAAAGCGAGACAATCTCGCCGATATCGCCGTTATACACCCCGTGTTCCGGCTGGTTGACAAGCTGCAGTACCTTATCGCCGATCCGGTAAACCGCGTCCCCGTGCTTCAGCTCTTTGCGGGCCCCGTTCTCATTCGGATTAAAAATATTTTGCAACAGGCTGTTCAGACGGTCAATGCCGGCCGGCCCCCTGTACATCGGCGCCAGCACCTGAATGTCTTTTGCCGTATAGCCTTTCCGTTTCGCGCTTTTCACCACTTTTTCCACCGCTTCCGCCACCTGCCCGGAAGAACAGCGGATAAACGAACGGTCTGCCTGCATTTGAAAAATATTTTCCGGAATACGGCCATTTTTAACATGGTGGGCCAGTTCAATAATCGAAGAACCATCTTTCTGCCTGTATATGTCTGTCAGCCTGACAACCGGGATGGCGTTCGATTTCAATAAATCTTTCAGCACCTGGCCTGGACCGACGGACGGCAGCTGGTCTTCATCCCCAACCATGATGACTTGGATTTCATCCGGCAGCGCCTTTAACAGCTGGTTCGCAAGCCATGTATCGACCATCGACATTTCATCAATGATGACAAGCTTGCCTTCTACTTGCCGTTCCTCTGAATCGTCCAGGTCCTCCATGCCGGTCATGCCGAGCAGGCGGTGGATCGTCATCGCCGGCAGACCAGTTGACTCCGCCATTCTTTTCGCGGCCCTCCCTGTCGGCGCCGCGAGAACAATCGGAAATACCTCATCTTTTTTATAGGTTTGCGGGTCAAGCGAGACGCCGTGCAATTCACCGTACAGTTCCACAATCCCTTTAATGACCGTTGTTTTCCCTGTGCCGGGCCCGCCCGTTAAAATCATCATCGGACTCATCAGCGCTTTTTGGATGGCTTCCTTTTGCGACGGGGCATACTCGACCCCGATCCGTTCCTCAAGACTGCCTAAAGCAAGCAGGAATTCAGATTCCGGGAACTGTTCCGCATACTCGGTTTGCGACATAATCCGCTCAATATTGGAAACGATTCCTTTTTCCGAAAAATAGAGGGACGGAAGATAGACTTTGTCTTCTTCCATGATGACTTTGCTCTCTTCCTGAAGTTTCACCAGCTCATTTTCAATCAAGTCCATCGGGATTTCAACATGCTGGTATTCTTCCAAAAGGGCTTTGACATCCTGTGCAAGTTCTTCTTTCAGGACGTACACATGACCGTGCTGCATGCTTTCCATTTCCAGCATGTAACAGCAGCCGGCCTGGATGCGGTGCGGATGCGTCCCGCTGATGCCGAGCTGCCGGCCGAGTTCATCGGCCCGCCCGAAACCGATGCCTTTAATATCATCAACGAGCTGGTATGGATTTTGCGCAATTTTTTCGAGCGCCTCATCCTCGTAAACCTGGTAAATGCGCATCGCAATCTGCGGCCCGAAACCGTATTGCGCAAGCCCGATCATAACACGTTCAAGCCCCTGATGTTCAACTAACGTATCACGGATCAGCTGCGCTTTTTCCGGTGCCAGTTTCGGTACTTCGTCAAGGGCGGCGGGATTTTCCAATATTTTGCTGATCGCATTTTCACCGAGCACGCCAACGATCCGCTCCGCCGTTTTTTTGCCGATGCCGTTAAATAAATCACTGGAAAGATACTCAATAACGCCCTGCTTTGTATTGGGGATGTCTTTTTGGAAGCGATTTGCCTGGAACTGGGGGCCGAATTTCGGGTGTTCCTGCATTTTTCCAAAAAAGGTGTACGTTTCCTGTTCATGGATGCGCGGAAAATAGCCGGTAATCACCGTTTCCTTATCTTCCAGCCCGGTATTGGTCTCTTCCACCCGCACACGGATGACGGAATACAAATTTTGCTCGTTATGGAAGATGGTCGCGAGATGCTTTCCTTTTATAAAATTTTCCTCGTCCTGGAATAAATCCATCGCATGCTGTTTTTCCAATTTCATCACCTTACAGCGTTTCAATGTCTTTCAGTTTTTCAACCATTTTCAAGCCGTATCCCGAAAGCAGATGGCCCGGCTGAATCTCCACCGCTTTTTTGAAGTAGCCGGCCGCTTTCTCCAGGTCGCCAAGGAACTGCATATAAATCGCGCCTGTATTGTATAAAGCATCCGTATGTTTTGGGTCCTGTTCCAGCACTTTTTGAAATTGTTTCAGCGCTTCGTCCGCGAAATTGGATTTGATAAGGGAGAGCGCGTACTGAAATCTCGCTTCCGTATCCCCTTCATCCAGTTCAACGCTCCTTTGCAAATACGGCATGGCAAAGCGCGGATTGCCGAGCATCATAAAACACATGCCGAGCATAAAATACGTATCTTTGTCCTTGAGCCCGAGCTGGATTGCTTTTTCAAAACAGCCGGCAGCCGCTTCATAATGCCCCTCTTCGTATTGGATTGTGCCAAGGCTGTAAAAGGGGGTGGGAAGTTCTTTCAATGCCAGCGCTTTCCGGTAAAAATTCTGCGCCTTTTCCCGCTCGCCTGCAGCAAGCAGCACATCGCCGAAATGGATATAGCCGACCGGATCGTCCGGATTGTCTTCGATCGCTTCATTAAACCATTTCAGCGCTTCATCATATTTTTTATCCTGCAAGGCTTTCATACCGCGTTCATGCTTGTTCATTTCGTACACTCCTGATTAATGATACGAGTATTATAACATAAAATGAATCGCTTCACTTTTTAAACGAACCCCGACATTTTGTGAGGGCATGCTTTTGCACTTCCCCCACCCGGTCCAGATCATCGTCTTCGCAGGCTGTGTGAAAGATGAGGTGATTTTTACAGCTGTATGCAAATGGAGCGGGTCTTTTCACGCTGTGTGAAGGAGTACTGCCCTTTCCTGTTTCACGAAAAAACCTGTACTGCGATCATGGCGAGCTTCCCCGTTTCCTTGTTTCCGGCGATCACGTTTCCCCTGGTCAACATTTCACTGTTTTGTCCATAAATAGAGCCATGCCCACAATTGTGTGCATGGCTCCTGTAAGATCAGCCGACGTACATGAGCTGTTCTTCGTTTTTATAAATTTTATCGATCGTGGCACCGCCAAGGCATTCTTCACCGTTGTAAAAAACAACAGCCTGGCCGGGGGTGACGGCACGAACCGGTTCGTCGTAAATGACTTTGACTTCATCATTACCAAGCAGCTGGACCGTTACTTTCTGATCCGGCTGGCGGTAGCGGAACTTCGCGGTGCACCGGAATACTTCAGGCGGCTTTTTGCCCGATACCCAGTTTGCTTTCACGCCGGTCATATAGTCGGAGTAGAGGGCCGGATGGTGGAATCCCTGTTCCACATAAAGAACATTTTCTTTCAGGTCTTTGCCGACAGCAAACCATGGCTCGCCGGAACCGCCGATCCCAAGGCCGTGGCGCTGGCCGATCGTATAGTACATCAAACCTTCGTGTTCGCCCATCACTTTACCGTCGAGCGTTTTCATCAGCCCTTTTTGCGCAGGCAGATAATGGCTTAAAAATTCTTTGAAATTGCGTTCGCCGATAAAGCAGATGCCGGTCGAGTCTTTTTTATTTGCCGTGGCAAGCCCGGCTTCTTTCGCAATTTCGCGGACGCGCGGTTTTTCCAGATCCCCGATCGGGAACATCACGCGCGAAAGCTGGTACTGCCCGAGCTGGTTGAGAAAATACGTCTGGTCTTTATTTCCATCAACGCCCCGCAGCATTTTATATTCGCCGTCCTGGTGAGTCACGCGTGCGTAATGGCCGGTCGCAAGATAATCGGCACCGAGGTTTAAAGCATGTTCAAGAAAAGCCTTGAACTTGATTTCCTTATTGCACATCACATCCGGGTTCGGCGTCCTTCCCGCGCGGTACTCATCAAGAAAATATGTGAACACTTTATCCCAATATTGTTTTTCAAAATTAACGGCATAGTACGGAATGCCGATCTGGTTGCAGACGCGGATGACATCATTGTAGTCTTCCGTTGCCGTGCAGACGCCGTTTTCATCGGTATCATCCCAGTTTTTCATAAAAATGCCGATCACATCATAGCCCTGCTGTTTAAGCAAATAGGCGGCAACAGAAGAATCAACGCCGCCCGACATGCCAACAACCACTCTTGTATCTTTTGGTGCTTTTTTCATAATGCCTCCTCTTTTCTATTGTTGCTGGAACTTGCGGACGATTTCTGCCGTTTTACGGGCGGCCGCTTCCACTTGCTCCATCGTATTGGCAATCCCGAAACTGAAACGGATGGAGGTACGGAGCCGTTCCGAATCGCGCCCGAACATGGCAACAAGGACATGGGAAGGCTCAATCGACCCGGCTGTGCAGGCAGAACCGCTCGAGGCCGCAATCCCGGCAAGATCCAGATTGACAAGCATCGATTCCACATCCGTTTTCGGAAAACTTAAGTTGAGCACATGCGGAAGGGCCGCCTCCGCGTTGCCGTTCAGCTGAAATTCCACTTTTTCCTGCTTTAAAATTTCCATAAATCTTTGTTTAAAAGCGCTGTATTGCTTTGGTTTATCCACAAGCGCCTGCTGCGCCCATTTGACGGCCTCGGCAAAACCGGCAATGGACGCCGTATTTTCCGTTCCGGGGCGGCGTTTTAATTCCTGGGCGCCGCCGAAGTTGCGGTTTTTCAATTTTGTTCCGTTCCGAACGTATAAAAATCCGACCCCTTTTGGCCCGCCGATTTTATGGGCCGAAACGGAAAGCATGTCCACGTTCAGGGCATTTACGTCGATCTTCTCATTTCCGTAAGCCTGGACGGCGTCCGTATGAAAAACGGCCGGATGGTTTTTCAGCAGCTCACCGATTTCGGCGATTGGTTGGATCGTTCCGACTTCATTATTTCCATACATCACGCTGACAAGAATGGTATCATCTCGAAGCGCTTTTTGCACGTCTTCCGCCTTAATCCGCCCTGTTTCATCCGGCTGCAAATACGTGACGTCATACCCTTTTGTTTCCAGGTATTCCAGCGGATGCAAAACGGCATGATGTTCGATTGCCGTGGAAATAATATGTTTTCCCTTTTCAGCGGCTGCTTCTGCCGTACCGAGAATCGCGTAATTATCCGCTTCGGTTCCGCCGCTTGTAAAAATGATTTCATTAAACTGCGCGCCGATGCTGTCTGCAATCACCTGGCGCGCTTCGTCCAAAATGCGACGCGCTTCCCTGCCGAATGCATGAATGCTCGACGGATTCCCGAAATGGCCGGTAAGCACTTGCATCATTTTTTCTGTAACTTGCGGAAGGACAGGGGAAGTGGCCGCATGGTCCAAATAAATTTTTTCCACTTTTCGCACCCCATATCAATTTAGATATAATACATGTAGGCATCCGGTTCTGTATCTTCCCGGTATTTGGCCAGGTCTTCAATGGTTGTGCTGTCAAGAACATCCTTGACCGCGTCCCGGATCCGGATCCAGAGCTGGCGTTTCACCGGTTCTTCGTCTTCAATGCCCTCTACCGGTGTAATCGGTCCCTCCAGCACACGGATCACATCACCGGCTGTGATTTGTGAAGGTTTTCGCGTTAAAACATAGCCGCCGTAAGCGCCGCGGATGCTTTTGACAAACCCGGCATTACGGAGCGGCGAAATCAGCTGCTCCAGATAATGTTCGGACAAATTCTGGCTCTGGGCGATGGATTTCAGGGAAGTCGGCCCCATGCCGTACCGCTTTGCCAGTTCAATCATAATGGTCAGCCCGTAGCGGCCCTTCGTTGAGATTTTCATTTCATTCCACCTCTTTCCGATTATTCCCGAAAAAAATTGTTAAGCCAAAAACGGCAGATGAGCGCGTAAAAAAATAAGCCCATTCATATAAATGAACGAACAGACTGATCCAAACTTAACATATTATAGCATATTTATCGGCTTAATGCGAAACAAGAGCGGCGTGTGAATGCTGCTTTAACTTGAAAAACATCATTGAAAACAGGAAAAAGCCCCCTGTCATTCATGGAGGCTATAGAGGGTATTTTGTTATGTTTGATTAAGGCTAATTTTTGCATTTTTTTCGCAAGTTTCATAATAAAATCATCTTTTAATCTTTGGTTTTGTCATATTTGGAAACACTTCGTTTTCTATCTGACTTTATTTGGTGCTTCAATTCATTTTTATACGTTTTCATGACGGAAGAATGATTAACAGAAGAGGATTCGATTGTGTCACTTGTGTCCGTATCGTCAATTCCTGAAACCTCTGTATTTGAGTTGGGGCCTGAAACAAGTAAAGAACCATCATCTTGTGCATATGCTAAAAATACATAAGATTGGCCAACTTCAGGAAGCACATCATCATCAAATGTTACGATTGAACTCCCATCTTTCGAAATGCCGCCAGCTTTTTGAAGAGGAATCGGTTTGTCAGTCTCTAGTTCACCTTTCATATTTTCCAATACTGTTATTTTGTAATTGGTATAGGGTGTGGAAATTTCCTTCGTACCCTCTTCTGTTTCAATTTGTGTTGTATTTTTATATGCCGTACCTGTTTTCTCCTCAACGCGTGCTAAAAATACATAATCGGCGTCCCCGACAGTTTCTTCAGGATGATCCCTATTAATTGAAAAAGTACCGTCCATCTGCACTTTTTTAGGATGTTTGCTCGTTTTATTGGTTGCAGCATGATGAGAGCACGCCCCCATCGCCATTGCAGCAATCAGTACCAGAACAACCACCAATGGAAGCAATGTTTTTTTCTGTGAAAAACTCATTCTAAATCCCTCCTTTGATTTTAGGTTCTTTTAGCCGACAAGGTTTGAATGCGTTTTCATTATCGTTTAATGTTATTCTGATGGTTTCGTATTTATACATCATGTCACTGCTCGTATGATGTTTCAAGCCTAAAGCATGTCCAAGTTCATGGGTCCCGACATTTTGCCTTTCTGATAAATACCATCAGGCGACAATCATTATGGATTAAGACAATTTGAAGGGGGCCTGGTTCTTTCAAAAATCAACTTCATCCGAAAAAACACCATCCGGTTTTCCCCGGATGGTGTTTTTTATTGTGCCGTATAACCCCCGTCCACATGGAGATCCGTGCCGGTAATAAACGATGCGTCATCGCTTACAAGGAACAAAACGGCTTTCGCCACTTCTTCCGGCTTGCCAAGTCTTTTCATCGGATTGTGGTCAATGGTTTCCTGAATTTGTTCTTTTGTGAAATATTTCAGTGCCGGCGATTCTGTTGTACCCGGAGAAACGCTGTTGACGCGGATGCCCTGTTTGGCATACGTAACAGCTTCCGCCCGCGTCAAATTCACAACCGCAGCTTTGGCGGCGGAATAGGCCGCACTGTTGGTAATCCCGACGTGGGCCATAAAAGAGCCCATGTTGACAATCGCGCCTTTTCCGTTTTTCAGCATGTACGGGATCGCATATTTATTGGAAAGCATGACACCGGTTAAGTTAATGTCCAATACTTTTTGCCAGTAGTCCTGGTCGAGTTCATGAACAGGCCCGTGCTTTTCCGGAATCCCGGCACACGCAACCAGAATGTCAAGCTTCCCGTAAGTATCCGTCGCCTTCTCCATTAAATGCCTGACACTGTAATAATCGGAAACATCACAATGAACAAAAAGCGCTTCCCCACCGGTTTCTTTGATTTTGTCGGCAATTTCCATCTTGGATTCCGCCACATCCCCGATGACGACTTTCGCACCCTCGTTCGCAAAAAGCCAGGCCGTCGCTTCCCCGATTCCGGAAGCGCCGCCTGTAATGACCGCAACTTTATTTTTCAGTCTCACCGCGTTCACCTTCCTATGTCAAATCATACAAAAACCACGCACGGCCGGATTTCATTTTTTTCCGCAGCCGTTTATGGCGCCCATTTTCCTAGCCTACAATCATTATATCAAAAAAGCAACAATGTACAGCCGGGAAAACTGAAAAATACAAAAAGCCCCCATCAATGCTATTCCCTTTAAACCTACGCCCGAAAAACCTGATTGCTTCCCGCATGTCCGTGAAATCTGTTAAGATAAGGATACGAAAACAGGTTTGGAGCGATTAAAATGAAAGACGAACCGCTTGCCTACCGGATGCGGCCGCGCACGATTGATGAAGTGATCGGACAGGAGCATCTCGTCGGCAAAAATAAAATCATATACCGGATGGTCAAAGCGCGCCAGCTTTCTTCCATGATTTTGTACGGGCCGCCGGGCGTTGGGAAAACGTCGATTGCCAGCGCGATTGCGGGAAGCACCAAATATGCATTCCGTACGTTAAATGCCGTGACGAACAATAAAAAAGATATGGAGATTGTCGCCGCCGAAGCAAAAATGAGTGGAAAAGTCATTTTGCTTCTCGATGAAGTCCACCGGCTCGACAAAGCAAAACAGGATTTTTTGTTGCCGTATCTTGAGTCCGGCATGATCGTCCTGATCGGGGCCACAACGAGCAACCCGTACCATGCCATTAACCCGGCGATCCGGAGCCGCTGCCAGATTTTTGAGCTTTTCCCTTTATCGCTTGATGAGATCAAGACGGCGCTTACCCGTGCCCTTGATGATGCGGACAGGGGCCTTGGCAAATACAAAGTGAAAATAGATGAAGCGGCTTTCAACCATTTTGCGCAAGGATCGAACGGCGATGTGCGCAGCGCGTTAAATGCGCTGGAACTGGCCGTGATTTCAAGCGAACCTGATGATGACGGCGTGATCCACATTACGCTTGCCATTGCCGAAGAATGCCTGCAGAAAAAAAGCCTTGCCCATGATAAGGACGGCGACGCGCACTACGATGTGCTGAGCGCTTTTCAAAAATCGATTCGCGGCAGCGATGCCAATGCCGCCCTCCATTATTTGGGCCGGCTGATCGAAGCCGGGGACTTGCCGAGCATTGCGCGCAGACTCCTTGTGATTGCTTACGAAGACATCGGCCTTGCAAGCCCGCAGGCCGGCGCGCGCACCCTTGCCGCCATCGAAGCGGCAGAACGGCTCGGGTTTCCGGAAGCGCGCATCCCGCTTGCAGCTGCGGTCATCGAATTATGCCTGTCGCCGAAATCGAATTCCGCGATCATGGCAATTGATGCCGCCCTTTCCGATATCCGTGCCGGAAAAAGCGGCGAAGTGCCCGCCCATCTGAAAGACGCCCATTATAAAAGCGCAAAACAGCTGGGACGGGGCATCGGTTACAAATACCCGCATGACTTTGAAAACGGCTGGGTCAAACAGCAATATCTTCCGGACACCCTAAAATTTGCCCATTATTATGATCCGAAAAAAACGGGCAAATTTGAGCAGGCACTTGCTCAAGTCTATGAAAAAATTGAGCGGAACCATAAGCCGTAAAAAAAGAAAGCATCCCAGATGCTTTCTTTTTTTCAATGTTCATCTTTTACCCTTTTTACCGGGATGTCTTTCAAAATGTCGCGGACAACGAAACTTGCCATAAACAGCCCTGCAGTGGACGGAACAAACGCATTGGATGATGGTGGCATTTGCGCTTTGCGGGTTTCGGCTTCATCATTACCGACCACTTTGCGGACCTCTTCGCGGATGACGATCGGGCTTTCGTCGGAAAACACGACCGGAATGCCTTTTTTGATGCCTTCTTTGCGCAGCTTCAGGCGCACAACGCGGGCAATCGGATCGGTGTGCGTTTCGGAAATGTCTGCGATGCGGAGGCGTGTCGGGTCCATTTTATTGGCCGCCCCCATGCTGGATATCATTTTGATCTTCCGTTTCAGGCATTCTTTCATTACATGCACTTTGTAAATAATCGTATCACTTGCATCCACCACATAGTCCGGCTTATAAGAGAAAAACTGTTCAGCCGTTTCTTCCGTATAGAACATTTTTAAAGAAATCACGTCACAATCCGGATTGATATCGGCAATCCGTTTTTTCATCAAATCGGCTTTCGCCTGCCCAACGGTGGAAAGCAGCGCCGGAATCTGGCGGTTAATATTTGTAATGTCAACATCATCTTTGTCAACAAGGATTAACCTTCCGATTGCCGACCGAGCCAAAGCTTCAACCGCAAACGAACCCACGCCGCCGACACCGAGAATAGCAACGGTGCTGTTTTTCAGCTTTTGCAGCCCTTCCTGCCCGATTGCCAATTCATTCCGTGAAAACTGATGCAGCAATTTTCTCATCTCCAAACATACTCATTTCTTTCCTAGATTATCCAAAAACGGCCCGGAAAGCAAACCTTTATGTTCAGCTGCTTGCCGCCGGCTTTTCCGTTTTTTTATCCCTGTATACGCTTGAAAGCAATGTTCCGAAAAAAGAGGCCAGCACCTGCTGAAAAAGCATGCCGGAGATGACCGGCAGCACAACCTGGGCCGGGAAAAAGGTGACTGCGATGACAGATCCGGCACTGATATTGCGCATGCCGCCGCTGTATGTTAAGGTCACGATCATGCCGCGGTCAAGATGGAACAAAGCGCCGATCAGCCAGCTTAATAAATAGCCGCAAGCCGAAATGAACAGCACAGTCAGGATAATAAACAGCACATGGGCATCCATTCCCCTGAGGTACGGCGATACGACCCCGCCGTTGATCATGACGACAAGAAACATGCCGATTTTGGAAAACGGAGAAAGCACTGAAGCAGCCTTCCGCTGGGTTTCGAGCTGTGTAAACTGGCTGAACAGGATGCCGAGCAAAGACGGGATGACGATCATCGTAAAAAGATCTTGCATGAGCGGCCAAACCTCAATATGTACATTCTTACCGACAAACAAGAGCAAAGTAAGCGGCACAACAACCGGCGAAAGCAGGGTATCTATCAAAATGACCGTTAAAACAAGCGGGATATTCCCTTTTTGCATCATGACCCATACAAAGCTTGTCACACCTGTCGGAATGGCGGCCGAAAGCAAAAACCCGGTTGTTGTCAGCGGGTGCCCGGGAAAGAGTAAATGCCCCGTTCCGTACGCAAACAAGGGCATGAATAGATGCAGCACCCCTAAAGCAAGCAAAACCGGGAACGGATGGCGGACAACCGCCCCAAGCTGCTTAAAGGTTGAGCCGATGCTCCCCGTAAAAGTCATAAAAGCAAACAGCCACGGTACTAAAAATAAAAGGCCTGTCAGCCGGTGCCCGAGCACCATCCCGATGATCAAGCTTCCCGGGATAAAAACCGGCATCATTTTGCCAAGGAAACGGTTTGCGCGATCAAAAAACGAAAAACACACAAAAATTCCTTCTTTTCCAAAAATAAAAACCCTCTTTTTCTAAAGAGGGAAAGGAGTAGAATGAGCCCCGGACGTGCCGTTCTTGCAATCCTCTGTTTTGATCCCGCTCTCGAGCAGGTGGGTGCCCTGCACCAGGCTTTATGCGTCCCCGCAAAGGGCATGCACGCCGTCTGGTGACTCCGGGCCCCCGATAATGAAGTGTTCGGTCAAAACGATAGGAACATATACGAACACCCCAGGACTCATTCAACTTGTTTATATCATAGCATTTTTTTCACCCGTTTTCAAACGAAAAAAGGCTCGCAGGCGGTCCGCATTTTTCCCGTTCTTACGGGATAGCGGCAGCGGACGCGTTTCTTCGCGAAGCGGCTGGAAAAATTTTATGCCGCCCCTTTTCCGGGTTTCGATCTCATTTTTTTGCTTTTAATTTCAATTGCAGCTCATCCAGCTGCGCTTCGCTGACCGCACCCGGTGCATTCGTCAGCAGGCAGCTGGCGCTGGCTGTCTTCGGAAATGCAATCGTGTCGCGCAAGTTGCTGCGGCCGGCAAGGAGCATGACAATCCGGTCAAGGCCGAGTGCGATGCCCCCGTGCGGCGGCGTGCCGTAATCAAACGCATCAAGCAAAAAGCCGAACTGGGACTGTGCCTGCTCTTTTGAAAAGCCGAGCGCCTTAAACATTTTTTCCTGGACATCCCGTTTATAAATCCGGAGCGATCCGCCGCCGAGTTCATACCCGTTCAATACAATATCATAGGCCTGCGCCTTTACGCTTGCCGGGTCGGTTTCCAGCTTCTCAATATCTTCTTCAAACGGCATCGTGAACGGATGGTGTGCTGCCGTATAACGCCCTGCTTCTTCGTCATATTCCAAAAGCGGCCAGTCCGTTACCCACAGGAAGTTGAATTTTGACTCGTCAATCAGGCCGAGTTCTTTGCCGAGCTTGTTTCTTAGCGCCCCGAGCGCATCGGCAACGACTGATTTTTTATCCGCTACAAACAGCAGCAAATCGCCCGTTTCTGCATTTGTAGCGGCCGCTAATTGCGATTGTTCCGCTTCTGTAAAAAATTTTGCGATCGGGCCCTTTAACCCTTCGTTTTCCGCTTTTAGCCAGGCAAGGCCTTTCGCGCCGTAACGTGCGGCAAATTCGCCGAGCGCGTCGATGTCTTTTCTTGAATATTTGCTTGCCGCCCCTTTTGCATTGATCGCTTTTACTTGCCCGCCCGAGGTAACGGCAGACGCGAACACTTTAAAACCGGCGTTTTGGACGATTTCGGAGACGTCCACCAGTTCCATGCCGAAGCGGGTGTCCGGTTTATCCGATCCGTACCGGTTCATGGCTTCCTCGTAGGTCAGCCTTGGCAGCGGCGTTTCAATATCGATGTTTTTCACTTCTTTCATCAGCCGTTTGATCATTTTTTCTGTCATGGTCAAAATGTCTTCCTGGCTCATGAAACTCGTTTCAATATCAATTTGCGTAAATTCCGGCTGCCTGTCTGCACGCAAGTCTTCATCACGGAAACAGCGGGCAATCTGGTAATAGCGGTCAAAACCGGATATCATCAAAAGCTGCTTAAACAATTGCGGCGACTGCGGCAAGGCGTAAAATTCGCCAGGGTGCACCCGGCTCGGCACGAGATAATCGCGGGCGCCTTCCGGGGTGCTTTTTGTCAAAACCGGGGTTTCAACATCGATAAACCCTTCTTCATCGAGAAAGCCTCTAATCGATTTTGTAATCGCATGGCGCATTTTCATCGTTTCAAACATGACCGGGCGCCGCAAGTCGAGGTAACGGTATTTCAGGCGCACGTCTTCCGCTACATCCGTCTCGTTTTCAATCATAAACGGCGGGGTTTTTGCGTTGTTGATGATCGCAAGGCGGTCAGCCTGAATTTCAATTTTGCCCGTTTTTAAGTTCGGATTTACCGTATTTTCGGAACGGGCGATGACTTTCCCCTCTACTTCGAGCACATACTCGTTCCGGACTTTTTCCGCAAGTTTAAAAGCTTCTTCAGAGACCGCCGTATTAAATACAACTTGGACAATGCCGGCGCGGTCGCGCAAATCGATAAAAATGAGGCCGCCCAAGTCGCGCCTTCTCTGCACCCATCCTTTCAGTACCACTTTTTCGCCAATCTGTTGTTCCGTCACATCACCGCAATAGTAAGAACGTCCTTCCATCATGCTTCCCCCCTGTTTGCCATATCTTTAAAAGCTGTAATAAATCCTTCAAGCGGCAGTTCTTTTTGTTCGCCTGTCGCCATATTTCTGACGCTTGCTTTCCCGGCCCGCAGCTCCTCTTCGCCGATGACCGCAACAAATGCGGCTTTCACCCGGTCCGCCGCTTTAAACTGTGCTTTCACTTTGCGCCCCAAATAATCCTGGTCAGCTGAGAACCCGGCACTTCTTAATGCCTGGAGCAATTTAAAAGCAGCCGGTTTCGTCTCCTCACCGATCGCGACCACATAGCAGTCCGTCCTGTGGCCGACAGGAAGTTCGATGCCTTCCGCGTCCAGTGCGGCAAGCAGCCGTTCAATGCTTAAGGCAAACCCGATCCCCGGCGTTTCCGGCCCGCCCATTTCCTGAACGAGGCCATTGTAACGCCCACCGCCGCAAAGGGTGGTGATTGCGCCGAATCCTTCCGCATTGCTCATAATTTCAAAGCACGTATGCACATAGTAATCAAGGCCGCGCACAAGCCCGGGGTCGATTTCATATGGGATGCCGAGCGTGCCGAGAAACTGTAAAACTTTATCAAAATAGGCTTTTGATGCATCATTTAAATAATCCAAAATGGATGGCGCTGTTTTCATAAGCGGATGATCATGGTCTTTTTTGCAGTCGAGAATACGCAGCGGATTTTGTTCAAGGCGTTTTTGGCAGTCCGCGCAAAACTCCCCGATATGCGGTTTGAAATGACTAATAAGCGCTTCCCGGTGCCTGAGCCGGCTTTCTTTATCGCCGAGGCTGTTGATCACAAGTTTGACATTTTTTAAACCAAGCTGTTTGTAAATGTCCATTGCGAGCGAAATGATCTCGGCATCGATGGCCGGGTCTTCGCTTCCAAGCGCTTCAACGCCGAACTGGACAAACTGACGGAAGCGCCCTGCTTGCGGCCGTTCATAGCGGAACATCGGGCCATTATAATACAGTTTGACCGGCTGAACCGCGTTTCCGAACATTTTATGCCCGATAAAGGAACGGACGACAGGCGCTGTCCCCTCCGGCCGCAGTGTCAGGCTGCGCCCACCCCTGTCATTGAATGTGTACATTTCTTTTTGGACAATATCCGTCGTGTCCCCGACCCCTTTTTGGAAAAGCTCGGTATATTCGAAAATCGGTGTCCGGATTTCCCGGTACTGATAGTTTTCACATATTTTTTTTGCAGTGTTCTCAATATAATTCCATTTTTCCACCTCGCCGGGCAGGATGTCCTGCGTGCCGCGCGGAATTTGAACGGTCATGGCGTACTCCTCCTTCTATTGCTGAAAAATGATGGGTTTTCATTTTCATCCTGCATGCCTAAAAATGTTGATATGAAGACGAGTATCCTCCTTCTCAATCAATGTTTATGTAAAATAAAAAACCCCCGGTCCCTTGTCTTATAAACAAGGGACGAGAGTTGAATTCCCGTGGTGCCACCCTAATTGAAGCGTCTGCTTCCACTTTTACAGTTAACGCCTGTAACGCCCGTCCCTACTGGATTTCCGTTCAGGACAGAACCTACAAAGTGTTCGTTCATTAAGCCGTTGTGCAGAAATGTTTTCAGCCCGGGACATTTCCTCTCTTTTCACACGGATCTTAATTACTCTTCTTTGTCATCGGTTTTGCCAATTTTACCATCTATTTTTATTATGTTACGCGTGGCACCGGCTGTTGTCAAGGCTGCCGGCAAAGTTTTTCCCCGATCTGCGTTCAGCGCCTGAAAAAGTTCGTTTTCCGCGGATCGGGTCTTTCATTATGAGCGCCCCAGTTTCTTTTTCAAAAGTTTCAGGTCCCCTTTTGAAAGACCAGTTTCAATCGCTGATTCAGCGTTGAACGCTTCCTGCCCGGCACTTCCCGGATCCTGGAAATTAACGCCGTAAATTTGATTAAATGCATTACCGGCTGTCCTATTTTTATCCGCTGCTCTCAATGCCGTTCACTCCTTCTCGTTCCATCATTTCTATTTTTCCCTTTTTTATTTTTTCTTACCCGCAAAAAGGAGTTTTTTTACGGAGCGCGAATAACAAATAGTGGACAATTTTCCGGACAGGGATGAGGGGTGGAGATGTGAAAAAACTTTTTTTCCGGCTGTTTTTCCTGGTGCTCTTTTTTCTGATTGCACCCGGCGTGATCCATGCGGGGGCGGAAGAGGCCGGGACGGTAACGGTGACGCATGCGGCTGTCTACATCCGCAGCGGGCCCGGGGTGTCCTACCCGATCGCAGGCAAAGCAGCCGAAAACGACACGTACACGGTTCTTCAAAAGGACGGGGATTGGTTTCAAATCCGCCTCCCGCAAGGAAATACAGGCTGGATTGCGGGCTGGCTTGTGGAAACAGGCACCCCTTCCGCAAAACAATCAAAACAAGGAAAACAAGGAAAAATCACCGCTGACCGCCTGCGCATCAGAAAAGCGCCGGACCAGTCTGCCGCAATCGTTGGCACGCTTGAAAAAAATGCCGTAGTCACGGTTACCAGGGCAGAAGGCGGCTGGGTTTATATTGAAAGCGGCAATGTTTCAGGCTGGGCAGACAGCCAGTATGTACAGACGGAAAAAAACAAAAACGCCGGGAAAATGGCGGAAAACAACGTAAGCGCCGCAATTGTTGCCGCCACAAGCCTAAATATCCGCCGGTCTCCTTCGCTTCAAAGCGGAACGGTAGCGACAGTAACGTACGGGACGAGACTTGAAATTACCGGAACCGACCACGGCTGGTATGAAGTTGAACTGGAAGACGGCACGCACGGATGGGTCGCAGGCTTCTATGTGACGCGCGAAAGCCAGGCAAAGCGCAGCAGTGAAGCAGAAGTGACCCTCCATTCCGGCACAAACCTTTACAAAAGGCCACAATCCGGCTCGGACACGGTGGGAACCGCCAAGGCCGGAGACCGTTTTCCCGTCGTTTCAGAAATGGACGGCTGGTATAAAATCAGGCTGGAAAGCGGCACTTCAGCCTATATTTCGGCAAAAGCCGCCCAAAAAAGTGATACGGCTGTAAAAAAAGGAATCAAGGGAAAGACGATTGTGCTTGACCCCGGTCACGGCGGAACGGATAATGGCACAACCGGCGCTTACGGCACGCTCGAAAAATTGGTAACGCTGAAAACGGCGAATGCCCTGTACGAAAAGCTGAAAAAAGCGGGCGCCCGGGTCATTTTAACCCGGAACAGCGATACGTACGTATCTTTGTCGGAAAGAACCGCCATCAGCAATACAAATCATGCCGATGCTTTTGTCAGCATTCATTTTGACAGCGCTGAAGATTCCCATACGCGCGGGCATACGACGTATTATTATCATGCGCAGGACTATGATTTCGCAAGGCTTGTCAATAACCAGATCACAAGCCGGCTCGGCACCGTTGACAGGGGCGTAAAATTCGGGGATTTCCATGTTATCCGTGAAAATACCCAGCCTGCCATTTTGCTTGAACTCGGTTATTTGAGCAGTCCGGCTGAAGAAAAGCATATCGTGGAGAAGTCTTTTCAAACGAAGGCAGTGGCCGGCATTTATAACGGGTTAAAAGCTTATTTTCAGTAAAAAAATGCCGGGGCATCCCCGGCATTTTTTTATTTCTTAATATTTGGCTGCGGCATTGCGCGTTTGATAAAGAACGACAAAATTAACGCAAACGCTGCGATCCCGGTCGCGACGAAAAAGGCATCGTTTATGCCGCTGATCGTCGCATTCACAACCGATTTTTGATACACAATAGAGGAGCCGAGCACTTGCCCGTACTGAGAAGGCAGCCCGGAAGCATGGGCCAGGCCCTGCCCGATGGCCGCGATTTTAGCAGACACATACGGGTTGATATTTGCAAAGGCATTGACGTAGTTTGCCGTATGGAAATCGGCACGGGTGGACATGACGGTTACGAGAAATGCCGTTCCGAGACTTCCGGCAACCGTACGGGCGGTGTTGGCCGCAGCCGTCCCGTGGCTGGTCATATGAATCGGCAGCTGGTTCATCCCTTCGGTCATGATCGTCATCATAATGAAAGACATCCCGAAGCTGCGCAAAACATACAAGAATAACAAGTGGCCGTAGGAGGTCGTCATCGACAGCTTCGTAAATTCGTAAGTTGTCCAGACGGTGATAATCAAGCCGAAGACAGCGAGCGGTCTTGCCCCCAACTTGTCAAACAGCCAGCCGGATATCGGCGACATAATCCCCATGACGATCGCCCCCGGCAGCATCAGCAAACCGGAATCAAGCGCAGTAAACCCGCGGATGTTTTGCAAATAAATCGGCAGCAAAATCATCCCGGCAAACATCGCCATATTCACCACCATGCTGACAATCGTCGTTAAAGCAAAGATATCATATTTGAATACACGCAAATCAAGCATCGGTTTTTCCGTCGTTAATTCCCGCCATACGAACAAAACAAGCGAGATAACGGCAATGATCAGGGAAATGACAACCTGTTTGCTGCTCCAGCCGTCATTCCCGGCTTCACTGAATCCGTACAGCAAAAAGCCGAAACCGAGCGTGGAGAAGATAATACCCGGAATATCGATTTTCGGGTTTGTCGTTTTCATGACATCTTTCATCCATGCCAAAGTGACAAAAATATCAATCACGCCGAACGGAATGACAATCCAGAACAGAATATGCCAGTCGTAATGGCCGACCAGCCACCCTGACAATGTCGGGCCGATCGCAGGGGCGAAAATCATGGCAACCCCCATCATCCCCATCGCGCTGCCGCGTTTTTCAGGCGGGAAGATGGTTAAGAACACCGTCATCATCAACGGCATGATGATCCCGGCACCGGAAGCCTGGACAATGCGCCCGAGCATCAGAATCGAGAAGTTTGTCGAAATGGCACACAAAACCGATCCGGCCGTAAAGAGGGAAACGGCTGTAATCAGCATTTTCCGCGTGCCCCATTTACTGATCATAAATGCCGTAACCGGAACAAGAATCCCGTTTACAAGCATATATCCGGTTGACAGCCATTGCACCGTATTCGCCGTCACATTCAAGTCGTTCATAATATGCGGAATGGCGACATTCAAAAGCGTTTGGTTCAAAATCGCCACAAATGCCCCGAGCATCATCGCAAAAACAATTTTCCCCCTGCCGTGTTCTTCCTCCACTTCCGGGGGAACAGCAGCTCGCCCGGGTGCTTCTGCCGGGCGTTTTTCGTCGTCCGTACGAGCGCGGCGCGTTTCCATTTTTTCAGGCTCTGCCGCCAATCCTTCATCTGTTTTTGCCGGCACCTGCGTTTCCGCTTTTTCAGGCGGCGCAGGCATTGTTTCCATTTCCGGCGCCCGCTTGTCAAGAAGCGGGCTTTCCATCTTTTTCTTCCTTCCCCTGTTCCTTAATATGAGATTCAGGATAAGAAGGACAATGATCGATAAAAGAACATAACCTGCGATAAATTTTCCCATCGGATTCACCTACTTATGAATGCGCACAGTCACGTTCATGCCCGGAACCAGGTCCAGCCCGCCATAGCTGTCAAGTTTGACTTTAACAGGAATGACCTGTGTTTCTTTCGTATAATTGCCTGAGCTTCTGTCTGTCGGCATAAGGGAGAACGTGCTGGCAGCCGCTTTTCCGATTGAATCGACGGTTCCTGTCAGTTTGGTGTTCGGATAGGCATCCACGTACACGTCAACGTCCTGGCCGGTTTTCACGTCATTAAGATCTGTTTCTTTTACTTCAGCAGTGACATACAAGTCGTCCAAATCATAGCTTTGTGCAAGTGTTGTACCGGCTGCCACATACGTATTCGCAACCGCGGAATTTTTCACGATCGTGCCGTCTGCCGGCGCTTTAATATCCATTTTCACCGTATTGGCGCCGTTTTGTACTTCAACGGTACCGACTTTATCCCCTTTGGTAAATGCCTTGCCTTCCTTACCGTCCCATGAAACGAGTTTGCCGGTTGCAGGAGAAGCGATGGTGACCGACTGGCCGTCAATATAGGCGTTATCGGTTGTGACATAGCTGACCGAGCGGTTGTAAAAATAATATCCGGTAAAACCGCCGCCAACGAGAATAACAAGAATAATAATATTGATCAAAATCATCCGTCTTGCGCTCATAAAAAGTTTACTCCTCCTCAGATGTTAAAATTTCCAGCATTTCGTTGTGGAGCCTTAACAGATTTTCCAACTCCGCTCCGTAACGTTCTGTAATCAGGTACATTTTTTGTTTCAGTACTGTATTGCCGCCCATAAACGCTTTGAGCCTGCTTTTCCCCTTTTCGGTCAGACAGAGGACAACGGCTCTCCGGTCATCCTTGGATGATACCCTGTTGACAAATTCCTGCTGGACAAGCCGGTCAACAATGCCGCTGACTGTGCTGTTCGTTAAATAGAGGCTTTCCGCCAGCTCATTTAATCGCATATTGGGATGAAGCGCGATGGCTTTTAGCGCAAACATTTGCATCGCGGTCAAGCCATGCTGTTCCGCCTCTTTTTCGGCCAAACGTAAAATGGCTTTATTCAGCCTGAAAAGCGATTTTAACAATTCATATGAACCGTTCTCCATGTATCCCCCTTCCTTTAACCCTTAAATGATTCTTTACGAAATAATTCGCATCCGAATTATTAACGCTATCTATCTTTGCATATCCAAAGTACAATTGTCAACTATATTACACTAAAACTTTTTTGGAAACGTTTTTATTTTGTGAAAAGAAAAAACCCCGGTTTTTTCGGGGTTTTGGCTGTTTATTTGCTTTCCAAAATGAGCGTAACCGGCCCGTCATTTGTCAGCCGGACATCCATCATCTCCCCGAATCTGCCGGTTTCGACATGGACACCCTTTTCTTCCAGCTTCTGATTAAACAGATGGTAAAGCTGTTCTGCCTGTCCGGGCTTTGCCGCCGCCATAAAATTCGGGCGCCGCCCTTTCCGGCAATCGCCGTACAAAGTAAACTGGGAAACCGACAAGATTTCCCCTCCGGTATCCAAAAGCGACAAATTCATTTTTCCCTGTTCATCTTCAAACACACGGAGATGGACGATTTTTTCGGCGAGATAGACTACATCTTTTTCGGTATCTTCGTGCGTTACGCCGACGAGGAGGACAAAGCCTTTTGTAATGCTTCCTGCCACTTCCCCGCCAACAGTGACGCACGCTTCCTTACTGCGCTGCAAAACAACCCGCATTTTTCTGACTCCTTTAACTCATGATCCTTCTGACTGAATAAATATCCGGAATATGTTTAATTCTTTCCACGACTCGGTGCAAATGGCTAATGTTCTGAATGGAAATTGACATGATAATCGTGGCCATTTTGTTGCGGTCACTGCGCCCGCTGACGGCCGAAATATTCGTTTTCGTTTCATTGACCACCTGCAGAACTTCATTGAGCAGGCCGCGGCGGTCGTATCCGGTAATCTCAATGTCGACATTATACTCTTTCCGGTCGGCCGCATCCGTCTCCCATTCGACCGGAATGAGCCGGCTTTGCGCCTCTTCGTTCTGCACGTTTGGACAGTCAGCGCGGTGGACGGAAACGCCTCTGCCTTTTGTGATAAAACCGACAATTTCATCACCCGGCACTGGATTGCAACATTTCGAAAGGCGGATCAGCAAATTGTCGACGCCCTTCACGGTTACGCCTGCATCCTTTTTCCGGTGCTTTGCGGCCGGTTTCTGCTCGGAGACAATCTCCTTAATCGCTTCTTCGGAGTCCCGCTGCTTCCGCCATTTTTCTGTCAGCCGGTTGGCGATTTGGCTTGCGGTAATCCCGTTGTACCCGACAGCAGCGTACATGTCGTCTTCATTGGCAAAATTAAATTTTTCGGCAACTCGTTTGATATTGTCGGCGGTCATCACTTCTTTTACGCCGAATTCCATCGCCCGGATTTCTTTTTCCACCATTTCGCGGCCTTTTTCAATATTTTCTTCTTTCCGCTGGCGTTTGAAAAACTGGCGGATTTTGTTTTTCGCCTGAGATGTCTGGGCAAGGTTCACCCAGTCGAGGCTCGGCCCGTATGAGTGTTTTGAAGTGAGAATTTCGACAATATCGCCAGTTTTTAACTGGTAATCGAGCGTCACCATTTTGCCGTTGACTTTCGCGCCGATTGTCTTGTTGCCGATTTCCGAGTGGATCCGGTAGGCAAAATCAATCGGGACGGACCCGGACGGCAGTTCAATGACGTCCCCCTTTGGCGTAAA
The DNA here is from genome assembly GCF_036225245.1 of Weizmannia sp. CD-2023. Lineage (NCBI taxonomy): Bacteria > Bacillati > Bacillota > Bacilli > Caryophanales > Bacillaceae > Heyndrickxia > Weizmannia sp. CD-2023. The sequence continues at coordinate 21,381 of NZ_JARTJQ010000075.1, read as the reverse complement.
GACAAACACCATATCGGAAAACAGGTCGATTTTCAGTGATTCCATGAATTCTTCCGCATTATTGGTGTCATTTTGAAATTCGAGAATTTCGCGGAACCATGACAATTTTTTCTCAAAAGACGTTTTCTCATTGACCGTTTTGCCTTCTTTATATGCCCAGTGTGCAGCAACCCCGTATTCGGCAATGCGGTGCATTTCAAACGTCCGGATCTGCACTTCAAGCGGTTCGCCTTTTGGCCCGATCACCGTCGTATGGAGCGACTGGTACATGTTCGGCTTTGGCATCGCAATATAGTCTTTAAACCGGCCCGGCATCGGTTTCCAGCATGTATGGATGACACCGAGCACGGCATAGCAGTCTTTGATGCTTTTGACAATAATCCTTACGGCAAGCAAGTCATAAATTTCGTTAAATTGCTTATGCTGCTGGACCATTTTCCGGTAAATCGAGTAAATATGCTTCGGTCTGCCAGAAATTTCCGATTTGATATGGATATCCGCAAGCCGTTCCTTCACTTCTTCAATGACATTTTGCAGGTACTGTTCACGCTCGGCGCGCTTCCGCTTCATCAAATTCACAATCCGGTAATATTGCTGGGGATTTAAATAACGGAGCGAGGTGTCCTCAAGCTCCCATTTGATGGCGGAAATGCCGAGGCGGTGGGCGAGCGGCGCAAAAATTTCGAGCGTTTCATTCGCGATCCGCCGCTGCTTTTCGGGGGGAAGATGTTTCAATGTACGCATATTGTGCAGCCGGTCCGCGAGTTTGATCAAAATGACGCGGATATCCTGCGCCATCGCGACAAACATTTTCCGGTGGTTTTCCGCCTGCTGCTCTTCATGCGATTTATACTTAATTTTCCCGAGTTTCGTCACCCCGTCAACAAGCATCGCCACTTCATCGTTAAATTCTTCACGAAGCTCGTCAAGTGTCACATCTGTATCTTCCACAACGTCATGCAGAAAACCTGCTGCAACCGTTGAAGGATCCATCTCCAAATCCGCCAGTATCCCGGCAACCTGAATCGGGTGAATGATATACGGCTCCCCCGATTTGCGCTTCTGGCCTTCATGCGCTTTACTGGCGAACGCACAGGCATGCCGCACCATTTCAACATGTTCGTCGTTTAAATATTGTTTTGTCCTGTCAATGACGTCCTCGGCGGTCATTATTCGGTCATTCGCCATAAAAAAATCACCTTTAAACTGGAATATATGAATTGATGATTGCAATATCATATTGACATTATTATCATGAAAAAAAAGAAGATTGTAAAGTAAATGACACAGAATGGAAGAAATTTGGCGAAAACAGCCGGTTTTTCCCAGTACGGACAAAACCGGCCCGTCATTTCATCCGGATGAAGGATAAATAAAGAAACCGACAATTTTGCCGATTTCCTTACAATTTATTCATTCTCGTATTCCATCAGGGTGAGGATATCATAGCCCTTCAGTTTATCGCGGCCGTGCAAATAATTCAATTCAATTAAAAAAGCAAGGCCGGCTACAACCCCGCCCAGTTCTTCAACGAGCCGGACGGTTGCTTCCATCGTGCCGCCTGTTGCCAAAAGATCGTCCGTAACCAAAACGCGCTGGCCCGGCCTGATCGCATCTTTATGGATCGTGAGCACCGCTTTTCCGTATTCGAGATCATATTCCGCACGGATCGTTTCCCGCGGCAGTTTGCCTTCTTTGCGGACCGGGGCAAAGCCGACGCCAAGTTCGTATGCGACCGGGCAGCCGATAATAAAGCCGCGCGCCTCAGGGCCGACCACGAGATCAATCTGTTTGTCTTTCGCATACTGGACGATCTGGTCCGTCGCATATTTAAACGCATCCCCGTTATTCATCAAAGGCGTCACATCCTTAAACATCACGCCTTTTTTAGGCCAGTCCGGGACGAGTGCAATATATTGTTTTAAATCCATTTTGCTGTTTCCTCCTCATACTGTACAGCAGGCTTGATCATTTGGTCAAACCACATCTTCAGCTCCTGGAAAGATGAGTACAGCAGGTCCTTTTCCATTTGATATTGTGCCAGTTTTTTTTGATACGTAAGAGATTCCTTTAAATCGCGTTTTTGTTTGGCTGCTTTCAGGGAAATAAATCCATCCTTTATTGTAACAAAATCAAGTTCAAAAAACACCTGCGAAATAAAATCGATGGTATTTCTCGACCAGCCGCGATAAGCCGCCAGCTCATCCCCGTGCTGCTTTAGGTTGAACGTTTTCCTTTTTGCAAGAAAAGCGTAAAACCATTTAAAATGTTCGCGTGTCGGGAACGTGCTGAAAAAGTGGTTCCCGGCATGGTAAAAATACGCATAAATCCTGGCCGGCGAACCGCCCTCAAGCAGTGCCGCCATCATCCGCGGGCCTTTCGGAAGATCCAGAAACACAATGTTTTTATTTGAAGGATCAAATGCCCTTGCCTCTTCCATTGTCGCAACCGACACAAGGCGGACGGAAAAATCCGGCAGCGGCAGGTTCCGCAATGTTTCTTTTTGGAAGACAACAAAAGCCTGGTCTTCTTCCGGGACGTACCGTGCCCATTGCTTTAAAGGCCTGTTGCCCCTGAAATCAAACAATTGCCAGTTTGTGATTTTGATATCCTTCACCATCATTTGCGGCTTACGGATATTGTTCCATTCGTTGATGGACAGCTCCCCGACAACCGATATGCAGGCAGAAGGGGAAATATGCGGGGCAAGATGCCCGAGCCCGAAGCCGATCCCATCGAGCGTTGTGCCGTTTTTAGAAAGCGTCAATTTCAAATGTTTCCCGTCTGCGCCGATCGCCCGGATTTGCGGGCATTCGGCCCCGTCCAGCAACAGAAGCGGCTTCGGATTCGCCGTGCCAAACGGCGAGAGCAATGCCATTTCGCGGATCGCTTCCATCCCCGCTTCTTCTATGGAAATTTCAGCGCTGATGTTCGTAACCGGCACAAACATCTCGTCCGGCAATGCCGCGGCCTGTTCGTTCAGCCGGCGCCGCAGTTCCTCCACATCGGATAAAGAAAGCGTCATCCCCGCCGCCATCGGATGCCCGCCAAAATGCGGCAAAATATCCCTGCATTTCGATAATTCGTTAAACATATGGAAGCCGTCAATGCTGCGCGCCGATCCTTTTGCCAGCCCTGTTTCCGGGTCAAAGCTGAGCACAATCGCAGGCCGGTAAAAGCGTTCTGTAAGGCGCGAGGCGGCAATGCCGATTACGCCGGCATTCCAGCCTTCTTTCCCGACAACAAGGACACGCGCCCCCTTTTCCACTTCTTCTTCCACCAGTTCGATTGCTTCATTTGTCATGTCGTTTACGATTTTTTGCCGTTCTTTATTGAGCCCGTCAATCGTTTCAGCGAGCATCCCGGCTTCTTCTGTGTCTTCGGTCATTAGCAGTTCCGCTGCCGGTGCCGCATGCTGCAGGCGCCCGGCTGCATTTAAGCGGGGGGCGAGCACAAAGCCGATGGTTTCTTCATTGATCTCTTCCTGGCGGATATCCGCACACCGGCACAGCGCCACAAGCCCCGCCCGCTTTGTCGTTCTCAACCGTTTGATGCCGTTTATGGCAATCAGCCGGTTTTCGTCCAGAAGCGGCACAAGATCCGCGACCGTCCCGATAGCGGCCAAATCTTCAAGCTGTTCCGGCACTTTGCCGTACAGCGCATGGGCGACTTTAAAAGCGACGCCTGCGCCCGACAGTTCCCGGAACGGGTATGTACTTTCCGGATGCTTCGGATGGACGATGGCAAAGGCTTCCGGCAATACCGGCCCAGGTTCGTGATGGTCCGTAATAATGAGCGTGATCCCGAGTTCGCGGGCCACTTCCGCTTCGTGGACAGCGGCAATACCGGTATCAACGGTAATGATTAGCTGAAAACCCTCTTCAGCCGCCCGGCGGAAAGCCGCTTCATTTGGCCCATACCCTTCTTTAAACCGGTCCGGGATATAAAATTCAGCATGGGCGCCAAGATCGTTTAAAGCGGCCATCATGATGGCAGTACTCGTTACGCCGTCCGCATCGTAATCGCCGAAGACGAGAACCGGTTCTTCTTTTTTAATCGCTTCGCGGATGCGGGCCGCTGCTTTTTCCATATCATGCAGCAAAAACGGATCATAATACGCTAGCCCTTCATGGAATAAAAAAGACCGCGCTTCTTCAACATCCGTTATGCCGCGGTTTACAAGCAATTTTGAAACAAGTGGCGAAACGTTCAATTGTTGCGAGATCGTTGCGGCTGCTTTTGGTTCCATTTCCGGCACCCGCCATCTTGTTCTTGACTGCAGCATATCTCCACCTCTTTCACAATACTTTATTATAACGTTTCGGCGGAAAACTGTCATTACAAAAAATGCAGGCATTTCGCCTGCATTTTTCTTATACTTGCGGTTCATCCGCGCGGGTACGCCGCGCTTTTTGAATGACGATGGCGCCATGTTTTTTCAGCTGCCGTTTTTTCAGTACAAACCAGATTTGTGCGGCAATGAAAATAGACGAGTATGTTCCGGTAATCAACCCGACAATCAGCGCGATCGAGAAATTGCGGATCGATTCACTGCCGAAAATGGCCAGGGCCACGGACGTCATCAGCACGGTCAAAACGGTATTGACCGACCGGGCCAGTGTCTGGCGGATCCCGGCGTTGACAATATCATGAATTTCCTTCGCGGTTTTAATTTTCCGCCGCCGGTTTAAATTGTCGCGGATCCGGTCGAATGTGACAATCGAGTCGTTGATGGAATAACCGACAATCGTCAGGACCGCCGCAATGAATGTGACATCGACCTCAAGCCTTGTGATGCTGAAAAAGGCGATCATGAAAAAGGCGTCATGGAAGAGTGCGACGATGGAGGCAACCCCCATTCTCCATTCAAACCGGAAGGCCACGTAAATAATGATGCAGACTGCCGCCAACAGCAAAGAATACACGGCGCTTAAGGCCAACTCTTTCCCGACTGTCGGCGAAACGGAGCTGATGCTCGGGCTCTTCCCGTATTTTTCTGTAAAATACTGGTTGATTTGCGTGCTCTTCTCTTTATCGCTGAACGAGCCTTTCACCCGGATCACGGCATGATGCCGGTTGGTCCCCTGCATCACAATATCTTCTGATTTCAAATGCAGATGGTCAAGGTCGCGCTGAATCTCCTGCTGGCTGAGTGCTTGATTTGAACTGACTTCAATGCGCGTCCCGCTCGAAAAATCAATGCTCAGATTCAATTTGAAAATAGACAGGAGAATAAACCCGCCAATGATCAGCACAGCTGAAATCGTAAAGAAAATGTTGCGGTGCTTGACAAAGTCGTACCAGTCAAATTTCGTTTTCAAATCATGCGTATCAATGTTTTCAGCAATATTGTGGATCGCCGATTTTTTCACGCCGAACCAGTGCGGCCGCTTTTTCAGGAAATTGCTGTTCACCCAGAGGCCGAGCAGCCATCTCGAGCCGTAAACCGCCGTCAGGAAGCTGAGCAGAATACTGATAATCAAAGTTGTTGCAAAGCCTCTGATCGAGCTTGTCCCGAAATAAAAGAGGATGACCGCCGCAAGAATCGTCGTTAAGTTGGAATCAAAAATGGCCACGAACGATGACTTGTTCCCTGCCCGGAATGCGGATTTCACGCTTTTTCCGACGCGCAGTTCCTCTTTAATCCGCTCGTAGGTAATAATATTGGCATCGACCGCCATCCCGACCCCGAGAACAAGCGCAGCAATCCCGGGAAGCGTCAGAACCGCGCCCATTAAACGGTAAATGAGCAAAATCAGGAAAATGTAAACGGACAGCGTAATACATGCGATAAAACCAGGAAAACGGTAGTAGCCGATCATAAAGAGAAAAATGGCTGCAACGCCGATAATCCCGGCAAGAATCGTGTCATGCAGCGCTTCCTGTCCGAAAGATGCGCCGACAGAGGTCGAATAGATTTCGTGCAGCTTCACCGGAAGCGCTCCTGCATTCAAAAGGTCTGCAAGATTGGACGCTTCTTTTACCGTAAAGTTCCCGGTAATTTCAACCTGGTCTGTGTTTAAAACAGAATTCACACTCGGATTGGACAAAAATTTTGGATTCTTCTTCGCCACTTCTTTTTTATAGGAATCGCCCTTTTGAAAGTCCATCCAGATGACAAGCTGGTTATTCGGTGCCATCGCCAGAATTTTTTTCGTGACGTCGGCAAACTTTTTCCGGCTCTTTAACTGCAGGACAACATCCGGTTTGCCGTTCTGGTCAAATGACTGTTTCGCTTTTCCCTGCACAAGGTCTGTCCCGTCCATCATCACTTTGTCATTGACGTCACGGAATGTCAGATTGGCAGTTGTCGAAAGCATCTTTCTCGCTTCGTTCTGGTCTTTCACGCCGGCAAGCTGGACGCGGATCCGGTTATTGCCTTCGACCGAGATCTGCGGTTCGCTGACGCCAAGCGCATTGATCCGCCGGTCCAATGCGGCAGCCGTATCCGCAAGCGCGGCTTTATCGATCTTCTGCCCTTTTTTGGCCGGTTCCACTTTGTAAAGCACTTCAAACCCGCCCCGTAAATCAAGGCCAAGGTTAATTTTTTTGACAATTTTATCCGTCGTTCCCCCTATTAATCCCGCAAACAGCAGGACAATGAGAAAGAAGGCAACGATGCGGCTCCTTTTCACCATTATGTACAGCCTCCTAGCGAATCAAAACATATCACATGCCAAAAAATACATGCGCCCGTGAATCATTTCTATTATGATGCAGGGCAAAAAGCGTGTCAATTTTTCTTATTATTCCGCATGCAGCCGTTTTTGCTTATTTGCCCGCTTATTCTTCCGTCTTGTCCCCGTTAAAAAGCGCATCCAGCTCCTTTTCGTCCAGCTCTGCAAACCAGTTTGGCGAACGGTAAGCTTCCACGGTTTTAAAACTCATCAAATCGCCGGGCTTAACCGATAAAACGTCGGAAACAAGCGCATACATACGGACATGCGCCGGATCCGGATTTTTCCACACTTTCCGGATTAAATATTCCCAGACATCCCTCGCTTCAATCGCGCCGTAGCCAAAGACGGCCAGTTCTTCCGCCTTGCTTTTTACGGCAGGTTCAAGTTTTTTATAGTATTTTTCATAAGGATGGCGGTCCTTCACACGCTCTGCCCCTTTCCTTAGGCATTGATGTATTCTTGTCCATTACCGTGCATATACATCATTGTATAGGAAAATTGCGGATTTGAGAAGGCAGGTTAACAGAATGTCCAAGTTTTTAAGGGGAACGATTATATTGCTCGCCGCAGGCTTTGTAACAAGGGTGCTTGGTTTTATCAACCGGATTGTCATTGCCCGGTCGCTCGGGGAAACGGGTGTCGGGCTCCATCAGATGGCTTTTCCGACCTTAATGCTCGTCATTACGGTAACCCAGCTCGGACTGCCGGTCGCGATCTCGAAATGTATTGCCGAAGCAGACGCCGTCGGGGACAGGGCGAAAATTAAAAAAATTCTTGTCATCTCCCTAACGGTTACCATTTCGCTATCGGCCATTTTTACGCCCGGGCTGATTTTACTCGCGCCGTATCTGGCTGATCATTTATTCACAGATCCGCGCGTCTATTACCCGCTTGCCGCCATCACGCCGATTATCCCGATTGTGGCGGTTTCCGCTGTATTGCGCGGCTATTTCCAGGGGAAGCAAAACATGAAGCCTTATGCCGTCTCGCAGGTCATCGAGCAAAGTGTGCGGATTATGCTGATCGCATTTTTTGCCAATTTGCTTCTGCCGTACGGGATTGAATATGCGGCAGCAGGGGTGATGTTTGCATCGATATTGGGAGAACTGTCATCCCTTCTTTATATGTTTACGATGTTTAAACTGAAAAAGCAGATTCGCGTCCGCAAACATTTTTTCAAAGCCGTAAAATCGGGGAAAGACACGTTTTACGAACTGATGCGCGTGGCGGTTCCGACCGTCTGGAGCCGGCTGATCGGCAATCTCTCCTGGTTCCTCGAGCCGATTGTCGTCTCCCACTGCCTTGCTCTTGCCGGTGTCGCTTCACATCTTGCGACAAAACAGTACGGTTCTTTAACCGGCTTTGCGATGCCGTTGTTGATGCTCCCGTCTTTTGTCACGGTTTCCTTGTCAACCGCCCTTGTGCCCGCAATCAGCGAAGCAAATTCCCGGAAAAATGCCAGACTTGTTGAACACAGGCTCCAGCAGGCATTGCGTTTTTCCCTTTTAACCGGCGGCATTTCGGTTGTCATCCTGTATGTCTTTGCAGAACCGCTCATGCAGGCGATGTACGGGACGGCAAACGGGTCACAGTTTATCAAAATCATGGCGCCATTTTTTATTTTCCAGGCATGCCAGGCGCCGCTCCAGGCCGCACTGCAGGCAATGGATCTGGCAAAAGCGGCGATGATCAACAGCATCATCGGAGCCGTCGTGAAACTGGGCACCATTTTTGTCCTTGCTTCCCGCCCGGAGTTCGGGATCAACGGCGCCGCGATCGGCATCATGGCGGGAATGGTGCTTGTGACATTTCTTCATTTTGCAACCGTTTTGAAAAAAATCCAGTTTACCCTGTATGTTCACGACTGGGCCAAGCTTCTGGCCGTTTCGGTCGTTTCCGGCGCGGTCGGGCACTGGTGGTTCACCGGTATGATGGCGCACGACGCATCTTTCCTGCGGCTTCTAGCGGGCATTTGTTTGACCGTGGCCGTCTATACGCTGCTGCTTATGATGACAAAATTGATCCGCCGGTCCGATCTCATGTATATTCCGATCCTCAAAAAATGGTTATAAAAAAGCAATAGGCCCTGCATGTTCCGGCCGGGCTTATTGCACATCATCCAGATCAATATAAAACGCGCCATCCTGATAACTGCAAAACGAAATCCGGGCGATATCCCCGTATCCTCTTTTTTGCAGCTCGCTGCGCAGCCACGCTTCGGTTTTGTTGCTTTTCTTTAAATTGCTTTGCTGGATCTTCCCTCCGACAATGAGCGGTTCCGTATAGGATGCCGGTTTGTTTTTGTTTTTGTTTTTTTTCACCACTGACAGCTGCCCGGAAGTTTCCAAAATCGCAAATTCCACATCCGCAATATTGTCAATATCTTTTGAACGGAGCTGCATTAAAAGGTCGTCAAAATTGTAACGTTGCCTGCGCATTTCCTTTTCATCGATTTTTCCTTTATTGATGAGAATGCTCGGCTTGCCGTCAATCAGCTTGCGGATCCGGCTGCTGCGGAGCGAGAAAAGTGCCAGCGCGATTTGGATGCCGAGCAGGACAACCATTGGCAAAAGGGTATTTACAACGGGCTCACTGTGATTTTCAATGGCGACGACCGCCATTTCACCGATCATGATGAACACAACAAGATCCAAAACGTTCAGTTCGCCAATCTCCCTTTTTCCCATTAACCGGAAAATAACAAGAATGGCAACATACATGAGCAGTGTCCGAAAAAAAATAATCAATAAATTTTCCAACGCCAATCCCCCCGTTCGGTCAAGGTCAAAATCATGTTTAGTATGCGCAGCCTGCGAAAAAACTATCTAAAAATCTTTTGCCCGGTTCTTTTTGCTGTTTCCAGGCATATGCTTGTACTGAGGAAAAAGCTTGTCAAAGGGGGAGAATGAAAATCGGAGCGCAAAAATACAGTATCGGCCTTGTTTACGGGCTGGGCGTCATTTTTGTCCTGCTTGCCATATCAAGCCTCGTGATTTCACTGATTCTGCGGTTTTCGGATATGACGGAGCATGCATTGCATACGGCGGTCACGATGATTTCTTTTTTCAGTTTATTTCTCGGGGGGCTCGTCGGCGGCGGAAAAGGAAAAAAGAAAGGGTGGCTCCTCGGCAGTTTGACGGGGATCCTTTACACAGCGATTGTTTTTCTCGTCCAGTACCTTGGTTATGATGAACTCTTTACGGTGAAACAAGCCATTTACCATGCTTGCTATATTGTTGTCGCCGCAATGGGGGGCATTTTAGGGGTCAACCTCTTCTCAGGAAGGTCACGGGAATCCTGAAAAAAAGCGCCGCATTACACGGCGCTTTTTTTATTTCGTTTCTCCGGCATTTTTTTCTGCCACTGTTTTGTCTGCTTTCTGGCTTTCGACTTTTGCTTTTTTCGCTGCAACGGATTCCGTTACTTCACGGATCGCCGAGCGGTCAAACGTCAGCCGCGTGCCGTTATCGCATCTTAAGACGACTTTATTTTCATCAATCGAATCCACGGTTGCATGCAAGCCGCCGATGGTGACAATTTTGTCCCCTTTCGCCAGATTGCTCTGCATCTGCTGGATGTTTTTCTGCCTCTTTTGCTGTGGCCTGATGAGCAGGAAATAAAACAGGACAAACAGAATCACCAAAGGCAGTAACTGAGCCCACGCCATCTGAATCCTCCCTTCTTTAGTTGCTTGTATTAGAAATTTTTTGCATCCGGACGGTTAAATCCGTATTGCTCAAAAAATTCTTCCCTGAAATCAAGCAGCCGGTCTTCGCGGATCGCCTGCCTTACATTTTCCATTAATTTTAACAAAAAATATAAATTATGGTAAGTGGTCAGACGAATTCCGAAAGTTTCGCCACATTTAATCAAATGCCGGATGTAAGCGCGTGAATAGTGCCGACATGTATAACAGTTGCAATGCTCATCAAGCGGGCGGAAATCGCGGGCGTACTGCGCGTTTTTGACAACGAGCCGGCCGGCTGATGTCATCACCGTGCCGTTTCTTGCAATCCGGGTTGGCAGCACACAGTCAAACATGTCAATGCCGCGGATGGCGCCGTCAATCAAAGAATCGGGCGAACCGACCCCCATCAAATAACGTGGCTTGTCCGCCGGAAGTAGCGGTGTTGTAAATTCGAGCATCCGGTTCATCACGTCCTTCGGCTCGCCAACGGACAGGCCGCCGATCGCATAGCCCGGAAACCCAAGCGAAACAAGGGCATTTGCGCTTTCAAGCCGCAAATCTTCATACGCTCCGCCCTGTACGATCCCGAATAATCCTTGCACATCCGGACGCCGATGCGCACGAAGACAGCGTTCCGCCCAGCGCGATGTCCTTTCCACCGACTGCTTCATATATTCATAAGAAGCAGGGTACGGCGGGCACTCATCGAATGCCATCATGATATCAGAACCAAGTGCATTCTGGATTTCCATTGATTTTTCCGGCGACAAAAACAGCTTGTCCCCGTTTAAATGGTTCCGAAAATGGACGCCCTCTTCCGTAATATCACGGATCTTGCTCAAGCTGAAGACCTGGAACCCGCCTGAATCGGTCAGGATCGCCTGGTCCCAGTTCATAAATTTGTGCAGCCCGCCTGCCTCTTTAACAATATCATGCCCGGGGCGCAGCCACAAATGATATGTATTGCTCAAAATGGTGCCGGCCCCCATTGTTTTCAATTCTTCCGGCGACATCGTCTTCACCGTGGCGAGCGTTCCGACCGGCATGAACATCGGGGTATCATAGGTGCCATGCGGCGTATGGAGTTTTCCGAGGCGGGCGCCTGTATGTTTTTCCGTTTTGATCAGTTCATAAGTAATGGCAGCCAAGTGATGCGCTCCTTCCACTATTTAATCAGCATCGCATCCCCGAAACTGAAGAAACGGTATTTTTCTTTTACCGCCGTCTCGTAGGCATGCAAAATATTTTCCCTCCCTGCCAATGCGCTTACCATCATAATAAGCGTCGACTTCGGCAGGTGGAAATTGGTGATCAGGGCATCAATTGCTTTATATTGATAACCCGGATAAATAAAAATATCCGTCCATCCGCTTGAGGCGGCAATTTTTCCACCATGGGCGCTTGCCACCGTTTCAAGTGTGCGGGTGGAGGTGGTGCCGACAGAGACCACACGGCCGCCGTTTTCTTTTACTTCCATAATCGTGCGGGCCGCTTCTTCTGATACCTGGTAAAATTCCGCATGCATATCATGGTTTTCAATATTTTCCTCATTGACGGGACGGAAGGTGCCAAGGCCGACATGGAGCGTAATATAGACTATTTTCACGCCCATTGCTTCAATTTTTTTCAATAACGCTTCCGTGAAATGGAGCCCGGCCGTCGGCGCAGCGGCAGAACCCGGTTCTTTTGCATACACGGTCTGGTAGCGGTCCTGGTCCTCGAGCTGTTCTTTAATATAGGGCGGCAGCGGCATTTTTCCGAGTTCATTCAGCACTTCGTAAAAAATCCCTTCGTACCGGAATTTCATTACCCGGCCGCCATGGTCCAGCTCCTCCGCACAAACGGCGGAAAGCTTTCCATCGCCAAACCGGACAACCGTCCCTGTTTTCACACGTTTTGCCGGTTTGACAAGGGTTTCCCACCGGTCTCCTTCGAGCTGTTTTAAAAGCAGCACCTCAATTTTTGCGCCTGTTTCGTCTTTTATGCCGATCAGCCTTGCCGGCAATACTTTTGTATTGTTCAGGACAAGGCAGTCCCCCGGGCGCAGGTATTGCGTAATGTTTTTAAATACGCTGTGTTCAATTTCCCCTGTTTTTTTATCCAGCACCATCAGCCGGCTGTCCGAACGGTTTTTTAAAGGCGTTTGGGCAATCAGCTCTTCCGGCAGGTCATAATCAAATAAATCGAGTTTCATTGTTGCTTCCCCTTCGTTTTGAATTCCATTTGCGGCTACTTGAACCGTCCAATGATATATAATAACACACTTAAGATCACGCTTAAAAGGATCGATGTTGCGATTGGAAAATAAAAGGTTGTGTTCCCTTTTTTAATGAGGATATCGCCCGGCAGCCGGCCGATTTTCGTAAACTGCATCAACAGGCCGATAGCAAAAAGAATCACGGCGATCGTCATCAGCACTTTTCCAAATCCGCTCATTCCGGTACCTCCATATGAAAATGTGCATAGCAAAGCGGGGTCGCTACCCTGCCGCGCGGCGTGCGCTGCAAAAAGCCAATTTGCAGCAAATATGGCTCATATACATCTTCAATCGTTTCCCTTTCTTCCCCGATGCTGGCCGCAATCGTGTCGAGCCCGACAGGACCGCCCCGGAAGCGCTCTATGATCGCTTTTAACAGCTTATGATCAATATGGTCAAGCCCGCGTTTGTCAACTTGCAAAAGTTCAAGGGCATAATTGGCGATCTCAAGGGTGACCTTTCCGTCTCCTTTGACCTGGGCAAAGTCGCGCACCCTTCTTAACAGCCGGTTCGCAATCCGCGGCGTGCCCCGCGAACGCCTTGCAATTTCCGCTGCCCCCTCAGGCTCAATCGCCGTCTCGAGGATGCCGGCTGTCCGCAGCACAATTTCCGCCAGTTGCGCTTCGTTATAATATTCGAGCCGGCTGATCACCCCGAACCGGTCGCGCAGCGGTGCTGAAACCGAACCGGCCCTCGTCGTCGCCCCGATCAAGGTAAATGGGGGCAGGTCAAGGCGGATGGAGCGGGCACCCGATCCTTTGCCGATCACGATATCAAGGCAAAAGTCTTCCATTGCCGGGTACAGCACTTCTTCAATCGCTTTCGGCAGGCGGTGGATTTCGTCAATAAACAGTACTTCCCCCGGCTCAAGCGCGGTTAACACGCTGGCAAGATCGCCCGGCCGCTCGATGGCAGGCCCTGAAGTCGTCCGGATGTTCGCGCCCATTTCGTTTGCGATCACGGTGGCAAGCGTCGTTTTGCCAAGCCCCGGCGGACCATAAAGCAGCACGTGGTCAAGTGTTTCGCGCCGCCCTTTCGCCGCTTCAATAAACACGGCTAAATTATGCTTCACTTCATCCTGGCCGATATATTGCGCAAGGGTTTGCGGCCTGAGGCTCATTTCAAAGGAAACTTCCTGTTCATTTGCCTCGCCGGAAACTACGCGGTCTTCCATGCTCTCCCCTCCTCCATTATTTTACCATTGCTTTTAAAGCGAGTTTAATATATTCATCCGCAGAAAGCACTTCTTCCGGAAGTTTGGGCACCACTTTCGCGATTTCTTTTTCCGAATAGCCGAGCGCCGCCAAAGCGAGCATCGCTTCTTCGAGGTTTTGGTTGGTGGATGCAGGCACCGCTTTTTCCCCGCCTGCCTCGTCCGGCATCTCCGGCACGAGGCCTTGCAGCTTTCCTTTCAGATCAAGAATCATCTGCCTTGCCGTTTTTTTGCCGACACCGGGGAATTTGACAAGGAAAGATTCATTTTCATTCTCAATGGCGTCAACAACCTGCTGCGGCTGCCCGTACGCAAGAATGGCAAGCGCCCCTTTTGGCCCGATGCCGGAAACATTGAGCAGCTTTTGAAACAGCGCCCGTTCTTCCGCCGTTTCAAAACCGTAAAGCGCGATCAGATCTTCGCGCACATGCTGGTATGTAAAAATTTTTCGTTCTTGTCCGATGCTTTTTGAAAAAATATACGGGTTCGGCGCCAGCAGCCGGTAGCCGATCCCCCCGTTTTCCACGACAATGTAATCCGGGCTCACGGAATCAATGATGCCTTTAATATATTCGTACAACCTTCCCACACGCTCCTCAAAAACTTGCTATCCCATATTGTACCACAGAATGCAACCGTTTTGGGAACGAATGTCCGGTCCCTCCTTTTTTTCCGGCCGGATGATTCCTAAGGCTGGGCGCTTTTCCTGTTTCCATGGCGAAAGGAAACGCCTGCATCCGGAGACAGATCCGTGTCCGTGTGGCATACCGGGCTCACTTTTTTTCGAATACTCGCTGCCTCTTAACGACCTTCCCGGATTTCCAGCCGAAACCATCGTCCGGGTTTTAACGGCACGATTCTTTAGCCACAGTGCAGCCGGTTTAAAAACGGCATGGTCCCCTTTCCGCAGTGCACCGGTCTAAAACAGCATGGTCCTCTCTCGTAGTGCGCCGGTTTAAAAACAGCAAGGGCCCTCTCCACAGTGTAACCGGTTGGATACAGGGCTAACCGGCTTTGCTGCAAAAAAGTCACTTTCCGCACCCGGCCGGACCGGGTGCGGAAAGTGACTGGGACATTATCATTCGGCGTTATGGTAAACTTCCTGGACATCGTCATCGTCTTCCAGCCTGTCCAGCAATCGCTCCATCTTTTCTTTTTGCGCTTCATCCAAAGCAATTGTGTTTTGCGGCACCATGGTAATTTCTGCTCGGGCAAACGTAAAGCCTTGTTCCTCGAGGTTCTTCTTCACATCCATGAATTGCTCCGGATCTGTATAAATTTCAAACACTTCATCGCTCGTTTCCATTTCCTCGGCGCCTGCTTCAATCGCGGCAAGCAGCATTCCGTCTTCATCTATCTCGAGCCCTTCCCGCTCAATGACAAGATAGCCTTTGCGGTCAAACAGGAAAGACACGCATCCGTTTTCGCCGAGATTTCCGCCGTTGCGCGAAAACGCAACACGGACATTGGAAGCGGTCCGGTTTTTATTATCGGTTAAAGCCTTGACCATGACGGCAACGCCGCCCGGCCCGTACCCTTCATATGTGATTTCCTCGTAATGTTCGGCGTTTTGGCTGCCGCTTGCTTTCTCGATGGCGCGTTTAATATTGTCATTCGGCATATTGGCGGCCTTTGCCTTTTCAATGACTAGGCGGAGGCTTGAGTTCGCTTCCGGGTCAGGCCCGTTTTTCGCCGCTACATAAATTTCCTTTGCCAGTTTTTGAAAGATTTTTCCGCGCTTTGCATCTTGCGCATTTTTTCTGCCTTGAATATTTTTCCATTTGGAATGGCCGGACATGGCCATCACTCCTTTCTGACATCGCTGATACAGTCCCCTATTACTATACCATACTCGCCCGAAAGGAGGATGAAAAGCATTATGCTGGCCGTAAGCGTCCAGGTTTTTCCGTTATGCTTGCAAACGCCTTTTTACTTCTTTTTGAAAGCGGGCGCGTTCCCCGAATTGCCCGATGGAAAGCAGGGAAAGATGCGGCCAGTACTGCTCTTTTTCTTTTTTGCCGCTTCCAACAAACCGGTTCCACTCTCTTAAAACATCCGTCGGGTAAAGGAGCGCCTCAAGAAAAGTTTCCCTGTCCGGCGCACCGTCCAGCATTCCCCACTTTTCAAGAGCAGCAAGCGACCATGAAGCAGCGGGCAAAACCCGGTTGCAAAACTGGAGATCATCGGTCCAGGCCGGGGCAAGGCGGGCAAGGTCAAAATCAATCAAATACAGTTCCCCGTTTTTCGCACGCAAAAAATTATGGTGGGCAACATCACCGTGCGTGATGCAATACGGCGGACGGTGAAGCAAATGCTGTTTTTTCTCAAGCCGGTTTAACGCCTCGGCTGCCCATCTTTCGTACGCGGCAAAATACGTTTCCGGCAAATACCGGACAATTTGTTCTTTGTTTTCCAGAAATGTCCGGTACCGCGCCTGCCATTTTCTCAGCTGGAAAAAGCGCGGAAATTCCATTTTTACGGCTTGCGGAAAGTGCGCGGTCTTTTCGTGATACTGTTTTAACAGGCGGAAAGCGGCGCGGATGTCTGCTTCCGTCCCGAAGGTAAAACCGGCCGGGTCTTCTTCAATGTATGCCATAAACCCAAAAGCTTTGCCTTGAAAGGGGCTGTCGTTGTCATCTTCCAGAAAACGGCAAGTTTGGGTGAAACCGCTTTTCCGCAGTTCCGATGTAAGCAGCATTTGCCGTTTAAGGCGCGTATCGGAACCATATTGCTTCATGATCACTTTCTTTGTCTTTGTTCCGATAAGCCATACCCGGTCACGCAACCTGCGCCAGTCAACAATCGGTTCCTGCAGTCTGTTTTCCGCATAAAGAAGGAGACGTTTGGTTTCGTCTCCCTCTTGTCTCCGGCCGCCCATTATTTTTCTTCTTCGCCGGAAGGATCCCGTTTTTCCTGCGGCTGGTCCGTTTTTTCGCCCCGGTCATATCCGAACGGGGCCTGCATCCCGTACGGTTCCTGCATGCCGTATGGTGGTTGCGACATCCCGTATGGCGGTTGCGGCATGCCACCAAATGGTTCCTGCATGCCGTACGGTTGCGGCGCCATCCCGTACGGTTCCTGCACGCCGCCGTAAGGTTGCTCCTGGCACCCGCATGGCTGCTGGTGCGGCGGATACGGGGCGTACTGCGGCATCGTTTGCGGCGGCATGTACTGCGGCATATAGGCGGAGCTTTCTGAAGCAGCGCCGTATAAAGGAGCCTGCTGCGCTCCCCATTGCGGCGCGGCGGCAGGATGTTGCGCAGAAACCCCCGCCTGCATACCGGGGCCATACGGATAAGGAGAAGACGAAGAGGATTCTTCTTCCCATTCATAACCTGGCATCACTTGCTGCCCCTCATGCCATGCCGGCTGCTGCTGCGGCATAAACCCTGCCGGCGCGGCCATCGCCGGTATTTGCGTGAACCCTGTTGGCGCGGCCATCGCCGGCATTTGCGGATAGGCCATTGGGTACGGCATCGGATATGGGACTTGCGGATATGGCATGCTGTAAGGAGGCGGGAAAAATCCGGCGTGCATGTCCCCTCCCCCGCAGCCGCAATCGTATACCGGCATCACGGGCGGACACGGATTATACGGTACATACATTTCCGGGCACTCTTCCTTTACCGGCATGGTGTAGTGCACGCTTTCCGACGATTCGCTTTCATGGTGCTTCGGCGGCGATGCAGCTGTATGGGTTTCGATTTCAGCCATATTGGTCACATAGTAATTATGGATGTCAATTTCAGGAATGACCGGTTGCGGCATCACCGGCTTATAAATCGTTTCTTTTTTTTCAACCACTTTTTCTTTCACCTGTGTTTCTTTCGGTGCTGGCGCTTTTGGCACCTCTTTTGGTACCGGCATTTCTTTTGCGACGGGCATCTTGGCCTCGGGCATTTGCTCGTACGGATGGGTCACGAGCGGCATTTCTTTTGCACCCGCGTGGCCCGTATAACCTGCATGGCCTGTATGTGTCTCTTTTTTTACCATGCCGCCCGTTGTCGGAACTTTAATTTTCATGCCGGGCATAATCATTTCCGGATTGGATAATTGCGCATTCAATTTTTTCAATTCGTCAAAATCGGCGCCGTATTTTTTGGCGATTTTCCAGAGCGTATCGCCTTTTTGCACGATATGGATTTTCACACATTTCCCCTCCTCAAGGCTTAAGTCCATACATTCTATGTGGTGCCGGGCAAAATGCGATTGATTTTACATAAAAACTTATGAACGTCCCGCGTCCTTTATGCCCTTTAAAGGGTTGATTCTTTCATCCCGGCGCCTTCGTATGATAAAATCCGAATGAGGCCGAATGAATGGGGGGAAACGCTGTTGGCAGAGAAGAAAAAAATTCTTGGGGATGAAAGGCGGCATTTGATCCTCGAATGGCTGCAGAATAGCCGGGAGCCGATTACGGGCGGGGAACTGGCAAAAAGGACAAATGTAAGCCGGCAGATTATAGTAAATGATATTACGCTCCTGAAAGCGAAAAACGAACCGATCCTGGCAACGAGCCAGGGATATTTGTACATACACCCCGCCGGTGCGGAAAACAAAGTGGAGAAAACGCTTGTTTGCATGCATAGTCGCGAACAGGTCGCACATGAGCTGAATTTGCTCGTGGACCACGGGGTGACCGTAAAAGATGTCAAGGTGGAGCATCCGGTATACGGCGATCTGACCGCCTCGATCATGGTCTCCACCCGCGCAGAAGTGGCCCGGTTTATCCGCCGCATTGAAGAAACAAATGCCAGCTACTTATCCGAATTAACAGGCGGCATCCACCTGCATACGGTGGAAGCCGCAAGCGGGCGGCAGGTTGAAGAAGCGGAACAGGCGCTGAAAGAAGCTGGCATTTTATTTGCAGAAAATGAAAAAGAGCTGCCCTAAACATAAAGGACAGCTCTTTTTCATCACCCATCCGGCCTAAAAACCTGGGTTTAAAGCTTGTTTTGCAAAAAATAATAAGCCCGGGTTCCAGCCGGGCTTATCCTAACATTCTTGAAGAAGCGATCATCATTTATCCGCCATATACCTATAATAGGTCCCGAGTTCTTTCACGGTGCAGCCGAGCGCGTGGATTTCCTCAAGCGAAAAGCGGACAAGCTTTTCTTCTAAGGAGTGGTTCAGGTCAATCATAAAAAAGTAGTTTCCAAGCCCCGTCTTTAACGGCCGCGATTCAAGCTTGCTCAAGTTAATCTTTCGCCAGGCAAAGGCAGACAACACCTGGTGTAGCGATCCTGCCTTGTCCGTCGGCAGTGTGACCATGATCGTCGATTTCAGGAAATCAGGCGTTTTTTCGATATGAAGCTCCTCATTTGAAAGGACAATGAATCTCGTATGGTTAAACGGATAATCATGGATTGCACGCCTGACGATTTCAAGGCCGTACAATTCCGCTGCCATTTCATTGGCGATCGCCCCCCATTTCAGTTCCGGGTGTTCGCTTACATATTTCGCAGCAGCGGCCGTAGAGCCCATTGCTTCCACTTCCGCATGCCGGAATTCCCGGCGCAGAAACTGGTGGCACTGCGCAAGCGCATGGGAATGGGAAATGATTTTTTCCGTTTCCCGCCAGGCGCCGGCATTTGCAGGATGAACCATAAAATGCTGCTCGATCGGCACGATGATTTCCGCGCGGATCGGCGGCAGTTCTTCATGATACAAGTAATCGACCGTTAAATTTACCGAACCTTCCAGGGCGTTTTCAAGCGGAACAACCGCCATATCCACCTGTTTTGTCTTCACGGCTTCCAGACATTCCGGAATCGTCCTATACGCAACCCGGCTGGCCTCCGGGAACACTGACTGGACCGCGATATCGGTAAACGTCGCTTCCGGCCCGAAAAAAGCTGCTTTCATTTCCTCTCCCCCGCCGGCCGGAGTTCTAGGCTCCGGACCCTAATATTTCTACTTTATTGACAAACTCAAATGCCTGCAGTTCTTCCAGCAGATCATTTAAACTCCTGTTGATCCCGGACACATTCAGCGAAACGGTGACATTTGCCCGCCCCTGTATCGGAATCGTCTGGTGAATCGTTAAAATATTGCATGAGTAAGATGCAATAATCCTTAAAATTTCGGATAATGTCCCGGACCGGTCTTCCAAATAAAAAAACAAGGTCACAATTTTTTCTTTTACAACCGAATGGAACGGAAAAACGGTATCGCGGTATTTATAAAAAGCGCTGCGGCTTAAGCCCGCTTTTTTCGCCGCGTCCCCGACCGATACCGCTTGTCCCCTTTCCAGCAGTTCTTTCGCCTGAAGTGTTTTGATCATCGCTTCCGGCAAAACATCCTCACGCACCAAGATAAACTTATGCTCTGCTTTCTTTTCCAAAGTGCCCTTTCCTCCACTCGGGAGCCGGGATTCCCCGGCCCAGCACGGTTAATCTACAAATTCAAACTCAAAATCCAAAAGGCGGACGGTATCGCCGTTTTTCGCGCCGCGTGCACGGAGCGCGTCATCAATGCCCATTCCGCGCAGCTGGCGGGCAAATCTCCGGACAGACTCGTCATGGCTGAAATTTGTCATTTTAAACAGCTTCTCGACTTTTTCCCCGTGGATGACGAAGCTGCCGTCCGGATCGCGTGTAATGGTAAAATCGGCCTTTTCTTTTTCATGCTTGTACAATACACGGGACGGTTCCGCATCCGGTTCTTCGCCAGCATGAAGCGGGAAGGCAGGTGTTTCATCGAGCAGATCGGCAATCGCAAACAAAACATCCCTTAATCCTTTGCGCGTCACCGCGGAAATCGGGAAGACGCGTGCGACATCGCCCAGCTTCTCTTTAAACGCCGCCAGATTTTCTTCCGCGCCCGGAAGGTCCATTTTATTGGCAATAATGAGCTGCGGGCGCTCAGAAAGGCGTTCATGATAAGCTTTCAGTTCTTTGTTGATCGTCAAATAATCTTCATACGGGTCGCGCCCTTCCACCGCCGCCATGTCAATGACGTGGACGATCAACCGCGTCCGTTCGATATGGCGCAAAAACTGGTGGCCGAGCCCGACGCCTTCGTGCGCGCCTTCGATCAGCCCCGGCAGATCGGCCATGACAAAACTTCTGCCGTCCTCCGTTTCGACTACACCGAGATTCGGCACAAGCGTCGTAAAATGGTATTCCGCAATTTTCGGGCGTGCCGAAGAGATAACGGAAAGCAAGGTTGATTTCCCGACGCTCGGAAAACCAACAAGGCCGACATCAGCAAGCAGTTTTAATTCAAGAACAATATAACGTTCCTGGCCCGGTTCGCCGTTTTCGGCAATTTCCGGAGCGGGATTGGCCGGTGTCGCAAAGCGGATATTGCCCCTGCCGCCGCGCCCGCCTTTGGCAATCACTGCCCGTTCCCCGTGGCGCGTTAAATCGGCAATCGTTTGTTTTGTATCATCATCAATGACGACCGTTCCCGGCGGCACCTTGACAATCATGTCTTTCGCCCCGCGGCCGTGTTTTCCTTTGCTCATGCCGTTTTCGCCATGGTCCGCTTTAAAATGGCGCTTGTAGCGGAAATCCATGAGCGTCCGCAACCCTTCATCGAC
>NZ_JARTJQ010000074.1:0-15507 GCF_036225245.1 Weizmannia sp. CD-2023 | reverse complement strand
GGAAAGATACTGGTTTTGCAGAAAGAATGTTTCAATACTTCTACCGGATTTTTGATGCGTATGATAAAAAGATATTTGCGCTTGTGATTTACACCGAAGATTACTCCGAAACGTATACCCCACCCCGTTATGAATACAACTTTTTCGGGACAAAATTGAATTATGAATACAATGTGTATAAAATAGCGGAACAAGATGAAAATGAATTGTTGCAATCGACTAATCCATTTGCTTTTGTAATCCTTGCGACAAAAAAAGCCCTGTATGGAAAAACAGCTGCACAGCCAACCAAATTAGAATTGAAAAAGCAGCTGCTCCGGGTTTTAGCTGTTATGAAAGATCGCTTGCAGCTCGATAAAAAGGATTTACTGACACTTTTCATTTTCATGGACCACATGATAAAACTCGAAAGTCAATACCAACAGGAGTTTAACCAGGAAATCAAAAATTGGGAGGGCGGCACGATGATAACGTATGAAGATGAACTAAAACAAGAAGCAAGAAAAGAAGGAAGAGAAGAAGGAAGAGAAGAAGGTAAACGAGAAGGAAGACAAGAAGAAAAAATTGAAATTACCCGAAACCTTATTAAACTTGGGATACCACTCGATTTTATCAAAAAAGCAACAGGCAAGGAGCAGATTTCCAAATCGACCATCCCATGTAAATTAAAAATAAAAACCCAATCCCATAAACAATGGTTTGAAGCCATGAAAATGATAAAACAATAACTGAAACACCTAGAATAGCCAAAGTAATTAAGATTGTGTCACAAACTGCTGCTGTGATTACTACTGGTAGAGCTTTTATAAGATTTGATTGCAAAGCACCTTGGTTAAAGACAAAAACATTTTGTGGACCTAAAGGTAAAATGAGACCAAAGGCTAAAACAATCCATGTAAAAATGCTTCTAACATCTTCTCCCTCCTTTCGAAAAGAACACTCAAAGGGTAACTCCTTATGATTGATTAACCTATGACTATTTTAGAGGAGAATCCCCCATATGTATCCATCCAAATTTGATGGATATTAAACCAACCAAATTTTATAATGAAAATATAAAATGGATGGGAGAAAAAGACATGCAACATTTAGAGTGGAAACCGAATAGGTCGTCTTCAGTCGCTTTATATAAGCAGATTGAAAAGTACATAAAAGATAAGATTATAAAAGGAGAATGGACTGTTGGTACAAAAATACCTTCACAGAGGGTACTAGCCGAGACATTTGGGGTGAATCGTAGTACCGTCGTAACAGCATTGGATGAATTAACTGCCCTTGGTTTAATCGAAGGAAAAACCGGGGGTGGGACAAAAGTGATAAATAATACATGGAATCTGTTAGTATCCAACCATCCTCCCGACTGGAACTCGTATGTGAAGGCAGGGAGTTATCAACCCAATTTACCTGCAATTCAAGATATTAATGAAGCAGAATTCAGGCCAAATATCATTCGTTTAGGAACCGGAGAACTTTCACCGGAACTATTACCGTATAAAAAAATGCAAGATGTATTCCAGAGACTTCCTAATAGAATGGCCTCATTAGGATACGAAGAGCCAAAAGGCGACTTGTTTTTAAGACAGCAACTAACGGAACACTTAAAAAAGATAGGGATTAATGCTTCTCCCGCATCGATATTAATTGTCTCAGGAGCGCTTCAAGCATTACAACTGATTTCCATTGGTCTATTAAATAGGGGGTCAAATATTTTACTTGAAAAACCCTCTTACCTGTATTCTGTTCAAGTATTTCAATCTGCTGGTATGAGATTATATGGAGTGCCAATGGATGAGACTGGTCTTCAAACGTCATTAATCAAAAAGTATAAAAAACAATATAATGCTTCCTTGTTATACACGATCCCCTCCTTCCATAATCCTACAGGGATACTGTTGACGGAAGAAAAACGAAAGCAACTGATGGCGATATGTGAACAGGAGAGTCTTCCTATTATCGAGGATGATGTTTATCGTGATTTATGGATCGATTCTCCACCCCCAAATCCTTTAAAGAAAGAGGATAAGAATGGAATGGTTTTGTACCTAGGAAGTATGTCAAAAACAATAAGTCCAGGGTTAAGAATTGGGTGGATTGTGGGGCCGGAAGCTGTAATCGAACGACTTGCAGATATAAAAATGCAAACAGATTATGGTTCAAGTTCATTATCTCAATGGGCAGCTGCCGAATGGTTTTCTAGTGGCTTATATGATGAACATATGCGTTATATTAGGGAACAGTTAAAAATTCGTCGTAACGCAACGGTTCGGTCACTCGAGAAACACTTTACCGATATCGCTACGTGGAATTTTCCAAAGGGGGGATTCTATGTCTGGGTCCATCTCACTCCATCTTTATCGATTCGCGAACTTTTTGAAAAAGCATTAAAAGAAGGGATATTACTTAATCCGGGAAATCTATATGATCGCGATGCAATACAGTACTTGCGAATTTCCTATGCTTATGCACCTTTATCCGACATTGAAGACGCCATTGCCCGACTAGCCATTATAGTCAAACAAATAGCAAAAGAAACAAAACAATAGTAAGAAAGACGGAAAGTTCTCGCTTTCACGAGCTGCCGATTGCGGTAACCGTTCCTTGTAACAGGCGACCAAACGTTTGAAGAACTGGGTGTTTTCTCGTGCTTGGCATTTTTCTCGATTCTTTTATCGCCGCAAAAGCAAGCCGCGAATTTCGTTTTAGAATGCCGGACGCAAAGACAGGTATCCGCAGTTTCCTTGGCGGGATCTTTGATGGAATTCGGCGCCAGTGTCGCAGGTGGCTGTTCGATCGGCAACGGCCTCGTCAAAACGGAAATGATGACATGGCAGGGCTGGTTGGCACTGCTGTTTATGATATTTGGCGCATGGACGGCTTCCTATTTCATGTTTATCCGTCCGCAAATAAAGCGCCAAAAAACCGCGGTGAAAAGGCCGTCCCCATAGCGTAGGGAGGAATGCAAGATGGAAAAAGTATTGGGAGTCATGGGCCAACTTTGCCCGTTCCCGTTAATTGAAGCAAAGAAAGCCATTGAAGAAATGCAGTCGGGGGATGACCTTGTCAGCCACTTTGACTGCACGCAAGCAACGGTAAGCATCCCGCGAGCTGAAGCAGGCTAAACTGTCACAAACTTTGAACAACTTGATGAAGCAGCATAGCGATTACAGTCCGGAAAAATAAAATTTTTAAACAATTTATTGTAATTGCTTTCATCTCCATTCTTTATCTTTTATAATCATTAGTAGAGGAATTTTTGGGCTGCTCGGGAATATTGCTGTTTGAGCCTCTCAGGTTTATGGTTGGCTGATGACCATTGTAAAAACCACCAGACAAGGACTTTTAGAGCCAATATAAATAGAGGTTGATGAATAAGCGAGATTCTCAGAATTGGCAAGGATTCTTAAGATTTTGCAGAACTTTAACGCAAGAGTTTTAAAGAAAATACAGAAAAAAATGCGATTGAAAGCTATTTCGATGGTTAGAAGAGGACAGAATCCCCCCTTTTGCAAATATCTCTTCTATTGGTGGTAAACATTAAAACCGGCTTGCTGGGAGGATCGGATAAATTGCCAAAATCCGATTCGTTCAGGTTGCCCTAAATAGGGAATAAATAAAAAGTATAATAAACGATGAAACGGAGGTCTGTATTATGTATACAAACAAAATTATAAACGAAGAAATATTCAATTTTATTTCAAAAAAAGGGCGTTCCTGTTTCTATGAAAAAGGACAGATCATCAATATGGATACGGAAAAGCAATCTTTTATATATGCTCTGATAGATGGCTATATGTTTGTTAAACAGTTATCATGTCAGGGGAAGGAACTAATCATAAAAATCATGAACCCTGGCCATTTCTTTTTGCTAGATATATCCGACTATGAAAGTATCAATTACCAATACTTTGCATTAGCAAAAACAGATTGCCGTTTGGTAAAACTAGTTAAAGAAACTTTCAGTAAGGCGATAGGCGATAACAAGATGTTAAAAGAAAAATGGGAGGAATACATTTACAATCAGGTAAACAAAAAGAATCTTATAATAAGAGACTTTACTTTATTTGGGAAAAAGGGAACACTGTATTCAACATTAATTCGTTTAGTAAATACATGTAGTGTTCCAAAAGAACATGGATATAAAATTTTATTAAAACTTTCTCATGAAGAACTAAGCCAGATTTGTGGAACAACACGTGAATTTATTTCAAGAAATATGAACCAGTTAAAAAAAGACGGAATTATTTCATATGATAGTGTGGATCATTGTATTATCGTCAAAAATATAACCTTTTTAAGGAATTACATACACTGCGAATCTTGTCCTTTACATTATTGTGAACTTTCATAGAGAATGGTAAAATATTCACTTTTTCACTATTTAAATTGAGCAAACGGCATAGTATTGAATCCTTAACTCAAGCTATTTGCAATTACTTTTTTGACTTTTCGAGACACTAACTGTGATTGTTTTGCGAAAGTAGGATATTGCTTACGGACTCAATTTTTGAAGGTGCGTGGCTTCCGCTGCTTGCCTTCAAATGGCGTTGCTCCACAGCTCATGGATATATCCACGGTTTTCATTTCAACAAGTCAAGAACAGTAGGATAATGATTCTGACAGAGCTTTAACGAAATTTTAAAAGCAATGGTTTAAAACTCTGGACTCGGAAGCCATTTTAATGGAGGAAGAAGAGAAAATTAGCCTGTCCTTGCAAATATCTCTCCGATTGACAAATATTGAAGTAGAGCTTTCTGATTAAATTTTTATAAATGATTCTTTCAGGAAGCCCTACTTATATAAAAATAAGCGGACCTTTTCGGTACGCATCACAAATAGCCGCTTATCATGGATTTTTTTGCAAATCAACGGATATTTTCCACTGCCTGGATCGTTTTGACCAAGACAATATTGGTTTAAAATTTCCGGATTTCTATGAATTTCTAAATTCGGTAGTTCCGTTAGTAGTTTCACAAGGTACCAATAGAAACTATCCCATTTGTTTTCGCCGTTTCTGCGATACTTAAACAGATGACGTTTACTTTTGCACCGGCCTCGCATACGGATAACAGCCAATTTTTTCGGCCAATGACATTCGGACGGATGGCGTTTTCAGCTAGATTATTATCTATTTCAATTCGTCCATCATTCAAAAACGCTTTTAGTCCATTCACTCTATTGAGCATGTATTCTGCTGCCTTTGTAAGTGCGCTCTTTCGTTAAAATGACGATTTTTCCACCCGTCCAGAAACTTTTCGACAATTGGCCTCGAGTGGCGATTTTTTCTTCGTTTACTCGGAGGCAAATGCTTGAATTGCCTTTCGAGTTAGAATAAGTCATCCCAGTATTGAACTCTACCTCTTCACGTACGAGAGTGCTGCCGATTTCGAACATTTTTTCTGACAACGGTTACGAATCCTACTTTCCGGGTGAGAATGAATGACCTCTACTTCTATGTCATCACACAAGGATTCGTTTCTTTTTTTATTTTTTGCTTTCCGTACAACAGTTTAAAAAATCGTCTGTTGGCTTTGTCCTTCTGTATGCTCAGGATCATTAAAAGAAGGGCCATCCTCAAATAAGGAAGCTTGCCCATCGGGCACATTGTATTTTTATTTCTCTGTTTTAGATCCATATAAAAGTTTTGTTAATTGGCGAATTTGTTCGGTTAACGCTCCAATCTGTTTATTCGACTGATCAAGCTTTTTTGATAAATCTTTGTTTTGTTGATTTAAATAAGTCAGTTGTTCCTCGAGAAGTCAAATTATTTTCTCGTTATTGGGAGAGGCATTAACCATAAAAGTCACCAATTTTCGCATATAAGTTAACGTTAGTATACCATAGCGAATGACAAAGCGGGATAAAAATATGCAAATTTAGAATACACCTTTTGGTGTTGGTTAATTGAATCAGCGTTGCTATATAAAATGAATAAAATATCACGGCTCTGTTGCTTGCTGTACAAAGTAACCCTTATGCAAATGGCGCCCGGGCTTGATGTAAAAAACTTAAGTTCATTTTATATAGTCCATCAATACCTTTCCGCATATCTGTTTTCCAGAAGTTTATATGAATGTTTTTCATGCTTGTGTTGTCCTATCTCATAGATTTTTCAAATCCTTCATGACCGTTTGAATGGTGTGCTTATCTACGTCGTTGAAGATGGAAATCTCTGCGATTGCCGTTTTGATCGTGCAAGCAGGCTTCGAGGACAGCACGGGCGGGGTTATTCCAGGAGTATTTTCATTTTCAGTTTGTAATGTTACGGGGACAATGGTTAGTTTTTGTTTTGGCAAAGAAAAGCACCTCCTTTAATTGATACGTTCATAGTACCAGGAGGTGCAGCCTCAAATTAATTTAGACAATATCCCAATTTATTGTGGCTAATCTCCATCCTATTAGTTAAAAAGTAATTTTGCGTTGATGGTTGAACAATATATTAGCCGAGTTCCTATAGGTTATTAGATTCCTAATTTAATCCATCTTTTTTTAGAAAGACTTAGGATAATAATATTTATAATAACAATAGAGGCTAAATATATCACAATAGACCAGATATCCTTGGTATCAAGTGTCATACTATCCCTTTGAAGCACCTTATCTATTCGTGCGTACATCGTGTTACCTGCTTCAAAGGGAGCGATAAATCCAAAAATTTTCGTACTTATGGCTACTAAAATAACGGACGTTATCCAATAAACAATACTTATGCCAATACTAATCAATATATTTGGGCTTAATATACTAAACGTTCCAATAATGACGATATATTGAAAAACAACAGCTGAAAATAAAAATAGCAACAAAGTAAAATGTGAAAAGTTGTGATATATTATTGATATCAAAAATAAGCCGAGCAATATAAACACAAAACATTCTATGAACAAAACCGCCACTTTTTTATAAAAGAAGGTAAAAATATTTTCCCCTATTAACTTATAAAATAAAATATTTTTATTAGTATACTCCCTGTTGATAAAGAAAGCTATAACGAATGAAAACAACATAAAACCAAACTCTGTAGCAACTGTATAGGAGCTAAAGAAGAATATATGATATGTAACTTTGCTAACCCTGTCTATTCCAATCGGTAGAAAATACCCGAGTAAAAAAACAAACAGAAACATAGATCCCAGTATAATTAAAACCTTGTTATTAATACTTTTTTTAAACTCCAGTTTCATCGTTGCCCTCCCACAATATACTTACTCATTTATATATACTTCGATCAACTTATCTATAGAATCATATTTTTGAATTGATTGATTATTGAATAAGTAATAATCTCCTGTAATGGCTTTCAAATCTGATAAGTTATGTGTAATATTTATAATAATTTTTTCCGGATTTTCGTGAATGTATTCATTCAGAAAACGATGTATTTCCATTACTGTTTTTTTGTCTAAGGCATTTGTTATTTCATCTAAAACGATAATTTTTTTATCTTCTAACAAAAAGCTAAGTAATTTTAGTTTTTGCTTTTGACCATCGCTAAGATTTTTAATTAGAACTTTTCCGTCAATATTTTCAAGGTTCAGTAAGACAGCAATTTTACTTATCAGTTTGGAATCAAATTTATTATTTAAAAAGTTTATTAAAAAGTCCTTGGAAACATCATTAGGTATATTAGATGAACTGGATATTAGAGAAATGTTCTGACTAATATCTTTTCCAATCCGTCCACTATTGTTTAATAGAAAGTCCTTGGCAAGTTGAGATTTTCCAACTCCGTTTTTTCCTAAGATGTGACTGATTCTTCCATTTGAGAAATGTAGGTTCGTGTTCTTAAGTAACGTCTTACCTTTTACTCTTAAAGTGTAGTTTGAAATGTTCATACACGAGCTCCTTTTAAACAAATAACTTTTTAAACAAAATGGGATGATTATTTCTTCTTTTCATTATTAATGATTGCTTTTATAAACACAATAAATTTTTTTGTTTATCTCTTTATCACTAGTTTGCAAAATACAATATCCAATGTACAATGGTGTTTGCTGCAATGCATACCCCAATAATTTGAATAGTAAGTACAAGCCAATGGTTTTTTTTAATACTATTATATTCGTCTAAATCAAGAAAGGCTAGAACAATTTTGTAACCATCAGAATTCAATACGGGGACTAAATTCCACAATAAAGTGCTTGAGAAAAACATATATGCTTTTGTTAAAGGTTCAAAAGAAAAAGTAAGTTGATTCACGGTCTCAACAATATTAACAAAAAGATAATTGATAAACAAACCGCTTGCATGAACAATAATCTTTTCATTCCTAGAAAGCATGTAAGTCTCATTCATTTGAACATAAAATGCAGGGAAAACGTAAAAATTCAGTTTAAATCCAAATTTATCAAACTTTTTCCCAAAGAATTTCAAAGACAAGATATGTCCCAGTTCATGAAAAAATATATTTACTATGAAATAACCGCCTATAACTATCCACATTTTCCAACCATAAATTAGAGGGGATAATTCATGTTGCAATTTCATTAAATGAGTATAATTAAATACAAATAATATAGCTATAACGCATAAAAAGGCGTAAAATAATTTTGTTGGTACTTTTTCTTTATAAGTCTTCAAGCGTGTTAATTGCTTCTCAGTAAGAGAGTCTAGCCTGTTTTTATAATATTCCCCACTTTTTTTGTCTTTTATAAAAACATGTTTTTGCACGAAAATTTCATAGTCTTCATCTTCAAATTTTAGCGGTTTCATGATCTTTATTTCCATAGTTTGCGTAGTAGTAATCTTCCATAAAATTATGAAAATAATTTATTTTGTCTTCGGAATTAAATAATGAAACACACAAACTGCAAATAGAAGAAAACTCATAGGGAATACCAAATTCCTCTATTTTTTTATTCTCTTTTAAAATATTTAAAAACCATTTAAATCCTTCTTTTCTTATAATAAACAGGAGTAGGTTAGACTGCAATTTTTCTACAGTTCTTTCATAAGTTTGACTATATTCCTCTCTTAAAGTTATTTTTGTTTCGAAAATAGCAGGGGAACAGCATGGATATATCTCTCCATCATGGTGATAAACAATTTCGTAGCCAGGGCATTGCAGAGAATCTTCATCATCAAGATTATAAAATTTATGTATATTTTCCTGGCTAATTCTATTTTTAGCAGCACCAACCGGGATCAATGGAAATTTTGTAATCTTAATTCCTAAGATTGAGTCACCCAATTCCTCCAAAATACGATTTGACATCTTATCTTTGGTGACTGCCATATTTAGAGAAACGTCAATATCTGGATATTTCCTACTGTGTTCAAATATTCTCTTGACACTGGATAATTTTACAAAAGGAGCATGGTACTCATCATAACTTATAGTTAATGCTACCACATTTAAAGAGTTCATGTCTTTAAAATATTCCTCAACTTTATTTTGGCTACCTCCCCAAAACCCGTTAGAAATCAATGTTATTTGTTTTTTGTAAGGCTTTATTATTTCCATTAATTCTTTTAAAAATTTATAATCTAAAAAGATTTCCCCGCCTGTGAATGAAATTACCTCTATTGTTTTGCTTCTTGCAAATTCATTTACTAAATTCCTTATATAGTCTTTTTCCATTTTTACTTCAGAAGTTGGTGAGCTAGAAAAGCAGCAATGATCACAAGATGCATTACATTTTGAATCTAAATTAATTGCTACTGTCTTATTATACATTAAATATTCATCCCCTTTAATAGTCAAAAATTACTGACCATGTTAAGCTTAGAAAAACTAATCATTGTTTTCCTAAATTAGTCTTTGCACGAACAAAAAACAGCCGTTGTAAAAATATCAAATTTGTTGATAAGCCCCCGTGCCATAGACTCCAAATATCGTAAAAAAGCCTCATTCCTATTTAGAAGGAAACAGCTGCATAAAAATATGATTATACAGAATTGTTTTTTAGCTTTATGACGAATCCCATCAATTGAGTTTAATCGTTCTTCAATATGGATTGTTACAAGTGTGTATACTTTTAGTATCGAAAATATAAATAACTGTCTTTGCTTTAACAAAACAAAGATAGTCGGTATATAAAATTCCCGCTATATAATTTGAACTAAACATTACTACTCATGATGTGTAGCCAGAAGCAATGTCATCTGTCCTGACTATAACTGATTTTGACGCGAATAACTTAAGTTCGCTTTATATAGCAGAGTAAAGCTTCAAAATAAGATACTATTCGTCTTACTATGTTACTAGTGCTTTCATGTTTTGAGAATGACTTTTTTGTTATATAATTTGAACTAAATTTTGCCATTGCCTATGTATTGCCAGAAGTCAATATCTATCCGGGTCATGATTAATTTTGGCGCGAAAAACTTATCTAAATTTTATATTGTCATCTCTTCTTTTTGTGACAAAGATTCATAAGATACACTGGAGAATTTAGCTTAAAGCGATCTCGGATCCAATCGGACGATTTCCTCCTTATTCTTTGATTTAGACAGTGAAGTGTAGGAATCAAAATTAAAAACAAGTATGGCTCAGGGCTTTGATTTCTGCAAAGCCCTGGCCCTTTCTAAACTCATGATTTAAGAAAGAAATTTTTTGCTAGTTAAGTATAAGAGACAAAGTCTACTATATGTGACTTTTATCAATGTCCACTTCCAACTATCCAACGGTTCCCCTTTGATTTCACAAAGTACCAAAGATCGTTAACTTTGGCCAACTTTTGAGATTCTTCTACCAAGCTCTTAAATTCCAAATTTTTCACATTACTATTTTGTGTATTTTCCTTACTCATTATCTATCACCTCCTTCTCTTATACTATAAATATTATCTCATTATATTCATTATTTCTGTGACTATAGTCACAGAAATAATATATTTTTCTAAACCTTATACTAAAGCAAAAATTTTCACAGAGAACTTTTTTCTCCAATAGAGAAATAGCTGCTTAATTGTTTGGACTTTAACAGATGGTGTTTTCTTTTTTAGCAATGTCTTTTACCACGTCTTCCAATGTCACTTGCTCCAAAACTTTCTCCATTGCAATCTGGGATGCTTCAAATATCGGTTCAATGGTGTTCTGAATATTTCTTCCCACAGGGCATTTCGGGTTCGAGTTACGGTGAATGCTGAATAACGCTTTATCCTGGACGACATTCACGGCCTTATAAACATCAAGGAGTGTAATATCGGACAGCGCTTTTGCCAGCTTTGCCCCTGCTTTTCCCGGATGGACTTCTATTAAGCCGGATTTTTTCAACATCCCCATGATTTTCCGGATGACAACAGGATTTGTATTCACACTCTCCGCTAAAAACTCGGAAGAACTCACGCCATCTTTATTCATTTCAATCAATGCCAATATATGGATTCCAACAGCAAAACGACTGCTGATCGACATTTCCAGTCACCATCCTCATGTAATTCATATAATTACAAGTATAGTATAACTTCTAAAGGAAATAAATATCATTGACATGCCTGCCATCTTGTAATTATAATAATTACATGTAATAAAGTTGATTACATATCACAGGAGGAATGCCATATGAAAATTGGAATTATTGGCGCTAGCGGGGAAGCCGGCAGCCTTATTCTCAAAGAAGCGGTTGACAGGGGCCACGAAGTGACGGCAATTGTACGGAATGCAGCGAAAATTCAAGACAAACGGGTTGATGTGGTGGAAAAAAATATTTTCGATATCAAATCCGGAGATCTTCAAAAATATGATGTGGTCGTCAATGCATTTGGTGCTGCTCCAGGAAAGGAACACCAGCATGTGGAAGCCGGCCGGGTTTTAATTGAAGCTTTAAAAGGGGCGCCCGGCACACGCCTCGTCGTTGTGGGGGGTGCCGGCAGCCTGTTTGCGGATGAATCAAAAACCGTTCGCGTCATGGACACACCCGATTTTCCCGCTGCATTCCTGCCAACTGCGAAAAGCCAGGCACAAAATTTAGAAGACCTGCAGCATTCCACCGGTATCCAATGGACTTTTGTAAGCCCGGCCGCGCTCTTTGATCCAGCAGGCAAACGAACCGGCTCCTACAAAAAAGGCGGGGATGTGCTGACGTTGAACTCAAAAGGGGAAAGCTACATCAGCTATGCAGATTTTGCGATTGCAATCCTGGATGAAATTGAAAATCCACAGCATAAAAACGAACGATTCTCTGTTGTCGGCGAAGCGGAATAACAACACTTGCTGTATAAAAAGACTATCACATTTGCGTGATTCTGACCTTCTACAGCCAATATCTTAGAAGAAAATCAAGTGAAGGCACTGAAAAAAGTGATCGTTTATTTTGATTTGTAAAAAAACGGTGAGACATGATGTCTCACCGTTTTTTGTTTTTGTGAGCTTTTCTGCTTATGAAAATTTTAGTTTTCCTGAGCGGATGTCATCGGCCATCGTTGCATAAGGTGCTTCTGAAATCACTTTTTCGTTGTTTATGCCTTCATTCTTAATGTAAGTGATATCCGCAAATTCCGGAACCACATATTTCGGGTAAGTTTCATATTTTTCACGGGATTCTTCCATTAAATCGATATGGTCATTTTGATAGCAGACCGTGATTTCCGGGTGTTCATGTACCCATTTCGGGAAAAAGATTACACCGTGCATCCGTTTATCATCCGGCATGAAGTTCAGGGAAACGTCTGTGCCTGTCGGTTCTGTCCAGGAAACTTTAAAAACGCCATCCGTGATCTTCACGATATCTGCTTTTTGGTCACGGACCCAGCGGCCGCCAACCATTCCGCTGTGGATACGATAATCAACGGTATCTTGATTTTTTATATAAAATTCATATTCCCAGCCATTTTCATAAGTATAGATCATGTGGGTGCCTAAAAATTCTTCTAATGTTTTCATCATAAACCTCCTGTATTTAACGAATCATTCAATATTAAACATGTCAATGTTTACATGTTTTATTTTATACCTATGCTATAATATTGTCAATAAAACGTGACGGAGGTTAGCCGATGGCAAAAAGAGTCCTTAAACACGCGATCTTGGGTTTGTTGAGAAAACAAGATATGAGCGGTTATGACATTACGTCCGAGTTTACAAAAGAAATTTCCCAATTTTGGAGTGCCAAACACAGCCAGATTTATACCGAATTAAAAAAATTGCTGGATGAAAAACTGATCGAACAGTATATTGAAATATCCGGCGTCAAATTGGAAAAAAAGATGTATACGCTGACAGAAGAAGGAAAGAAGGAACTGGCGCAGTGGCTGATGCATCCGGAACAAATTCCCGAGACGGAAAAAGACACGTTTGCTTTAAAAGTTTATTTTATCCAATACATTCCCGAAGAAAAAATTCTTCCGCTTTTCCAGGACCAATTGGATCAGCGGGAGCAAAAATTATCGGAGCTAAAATCCCGTTACCAGCTTATTTTTGCGCAAAGAGAAGAGGGGATTGGACTTGGATCGGATGAGTTAGGGCATTATCTTGTCCTGACAAAAGCGATCTCCCGGGAAGAAAGTTATGTAGACTGGCTGAAAAAAAGCATCCGGTTTATCAGGCAAAAAAAGTGAACGTTCCTTAGCCATAAGACAAACCGCAGTGAAGGCGGTATCCAAATTCAGCTGGCTATATTTTCAGGATAGGATCATTGAATCGTTGCCCCGGCTTGCGTAAAAAGGCATTTTGGTTTTCAAATAAGGCCCTGATTTCGTGAAAAATCTTTTCCGATTTCAGGGTCTTTTCGTTTGGGCTTGCCGGGTCAGCTCCGGAAAGAGAATATGCCGTTGACAGTACTGGAGGTGAAAAGGTGGAATTTAGCAGTTCTTTGCCCATTTATATACAGATCATGAATTTAATTAAGACAAAGGTGGTTTCCGGTGAAATCGATAGAGGGGAAAAACTGCCATCGGTCAGGGAATTATCAAAGGAATTGAGGGTCAATCCGAATACGATCCAAAGAGTTTATCAGGAACTGGAGCGGGAAGAGCTGGTGAAAACGCAAAGAGGAATGGGAACTTTTGTAACAGAGGACAGCCTTATCATCAGCCAGTTAAAACAAAGCATGGCTGCCGCGGTCATAGATCGTTTTTTCAGAGAAATGGAAAATTTGGGTTTCCAGCCCGATGAAATCAAAAAAATGATATCGGAAAGGTTTATGGAAGGGAATGAATAAAATGAAGAATATTGTAGAAATGAACGGGCTGACAAAGCATTATTTTCGTAAAAAAGCCCTCGATCAGTTGAATTTAACGATAGAGGAAGGAAAAGTCGTTGGAATATTAGGCCCGAATGGGAGCGGAAAAACAACGCTGATTAAAATTTTAACCGGCCTTTTACGGCAAACAGGCGGAGAAGTACGGATTGACGGACACAAAGTGGGCGTGGCAACAAAATCCATTGTTTCTTATTTGCCTGACCGTAATTTTCTGTATAAATGGATGCGGATCAAGGATGCTTTAAAATTATATCAGGATTTTTATGAGGATTTCGATGAAAAGAAGTTCGAAGCATTACTTGATTTTATGAAATTGGAAAAAGACATGAAAATTGATACGTTGTCAAAAGGCATGCATGAAAAACTGAACCTCTCGCTTGTCCTGGCAAGAAATGCAAAATTATATATTCTAGATGAGCCAATCGCCGGCGTCGACCCGGTTGCAAGAGACCAAATATTGGATGCGATTATCGGCAACTTTCGCGAAAACAGTTCGATGATCATTACGACGCATTTAGTCAGGGATATGGAAAGCATGCTGGATGAAGTGGTCTTTTTAAAAAATGGCCGAATTGTTTTGACGGGAAATGCAGAGCAATTACGGGAAGAAAAGGGCAAGCAAATCGACGGAATCTATAAAGAAGTATTCGGGGCATAGGAGGGAAACCGGATGTTGAAATATGTAAAGTATGAAATAAGAGGAACGTACAAGTTTATTTTGGGCATATTGGCTTTGGTGTTCATTCTTTTAACCAGCATGTATGCCTATTCTAATAAGGAAGGCTCGCTGTTTCATTCAGCGCAAATCTTTATGTCAATTGGTGTCATGCTATTATTTGGTGCGGCTCTCATTGCATTCCTCTACATCGTCGGCTCGTTTCGAAAAGAATTGTATGAAGACAGTGGCTACCTTACCTTTACATTGCCGTTGACAGGAAATCAAATTCTTGAATCTAAACTCATCGCTGCTTTGTTTTGGTTTATGGTGTTAGGCATTGGCGTTGTGCTATTCAACTTCTTAATGGTGATGATTTTCAGCCCATTCCATATTGATCACATATCAAAACTTTTCTCTGCGATCTCAAAAGTTCTATCCATAAAAGCGTGCATTTACATGACATTATCTATGGTTTTTAGCGTTGTCAGTGTGTTATTGCTGATCTATTTTTCAATGGCACTCAGCAAAGTAACGTTCCGCCATAAAAAGATTGGCTGTTTGTGGTTCGTCTTGTTTATCATTTTAAGCAGCATATTCGGCTATATTGACACCGAAATCAGCCAGTGGATACCGTATTATTTAGACCTGAGCACTTTCCATGTGGAAACACCCGCTTCCTACCATGATCTGCAGCTCTGAAGAGTAAATT
>NZ_JARTJQ010000073.1:0-26048 GCF_036225245.1 Weizmannia sp. CD-2023 | reverse complement strand
CCTCAACATCCCCGTTATCCATCTTTATACGAAAATACTACATCTTTTCCGAAAATTACACCGAGCAAGTAAAGCACGGTAGCCGAAAGTGTACAAAAAGAGTGTCTTGGAATACCCGATATTTAAACCTTGTCGAGAAAAACTTGACACATACAATAAATCCTGGGCTCTTTTATTAAAAAGAAAAAGCTGGTAGAATAAAGAAGTTAGAAATCGGGAGCTATGACTTTTGGAAAACGGCATGAAAGTGGTGAAGCCTTTGGACGATGAGAAGAAACAGACGGAATCCGGCCAGGAAGAACAAACCGGTTATATCCGTATGAAAAAATTTAAATTTGTCATGCTTTTGTTTTTCGTGATTTTCATAACAGCCGGCATTACGACCGCTGCCTTTGCGTTCGGCGACCAAAAAGCCGTCAACGTGACGACTGTCAACCGGCCGGAGTTTGACAAACTGTATAAAGCATATGACAGCATCCAGAAAAAATATTACACAAAAGTAAAACAGAAGACGCTTGTCGATGGGGCCATTAACGGAATGGTGGAATCGCTCAATGACCCGTATTCTGATTATATGTCAAAAACCGAAGCATCAGACTTCAATAACACCATTTCTTCTTCTTTTGAAGGAATCGGTGCGGAAGTGGAAGAAAAAGATGGCTATATTGTGATTGTTTCGCCGATTAAAGGTTCTCCGGCCGAAAAAGCCGGCCTGAAGCCGAACGATAAAATACTCGCGGTTGACGGCAAAAGCGTCCATGGCATGAGCGCCAATGAAGCGGTCATGTTGATCAGGGGCAAAAAAGGGACAAAGGTGACACTCACGATCCAGCATGTCGGATCGAAAGACGAAACGAGAGTGACCTTGACACGCGACACGATCCCGGTCAATACGGTTTATGCGAAGATGTTGAAAAACGGGGTTGCCCATATCCAGATTACGACATTTTCAGACGGCACATATAAAGAATTCAAGGCGGCCGTTGAGAACATGAAAAAGCAGGGCATGAAGTCGATGATTGTCGATGTGCGTCAGGACCCGGGCGGACTGCTTGACCAGGCTATTAAAATTGCGAATATGTTTGTGCCGGAAGGGCGTACGATCCTGCAGACGGAAGACCGGAACGGCTCCCGGGAGAAATATGTGGCAGAAAGTGGCACGAAAATTACGGTCCCGGCGGTTGTGATGATCGACGGCGGCAGCGCGAGCGCTTCTGAAATTTTGGCGGCCGCACTGAACGAATCGGCAGGCATTCCGCTTGTCGGCGAAAAATCATACGGCAAAGGCACCGTGCAGTCTGCTGAAAAATTCAACGACGGATCGATTTTAAAATTCACCGTCCAAAAATGGCTGACACCAAATGGCAGCTGGATCCATAAAAAAGGGATTGAGCCGGATGAGAAAGTGTCGCTTCCGGATTATGCCAAACTTCCGGTGATCGGAACAGATGCAGAATTGAAACTGTATTCGGTCTCGGAAGATGTAAAGACGGCGGAAAAAATGCTAAAAGCACTCGGTTACAATCCGGGCAGGGTTGACGGGTACTTCGACTGGAATACAAAAACGGCTGTCGAAGCTTTCCAAATGCATGAAAAAATGCAGCCGACAGGCATCATCAATGGCGATACGGCAACCAAACTGATGTCTGAAATCAGCAATCTTATTACGCGGCATGATACGCAGCTCAAAAAAGCCGAAGAAGTTGTCCAAAAAGAAAAATAGCAAAATAAGCCGGGAGATTTGCTCCCGGCTTATTTTATGCAATCCCATGCACGAAAAATGATATAATAAAGTCAGGAGATTCGCTGTCCCATATGAGAAAGGAAAGGAATGGGAGTGTTGGAGACAAAAGATACAGTTGATCTGGAATTCATCTTCCGTAGAATATACCGAAAAATTAAAGAAGAACTGCATAGCTTGTTAAAAGAGCATGTGACGCTTAACGAATTTATGGTGTTAAAACTTTTATCGGAATCCTCGATGCGTTCATCCGATTTGTCGAAAATACTGCAAGTTTCCGCCAGCCATATTACTTCTGTAACCGATTCGCTCGTGGAAAAAGGGCTGATTGAGCGGAGAAGATCCAATAAAGACAGGCGCGTGGTCGATTTAATTTTAACGGAAAAAGGAAAATCGTTAATCAGTCAGTTGAAAGAAACCAAATCCCGGTTTCTGAAAGACCAGTTGGACGTTTTTACGGAGGAAGAACGGGAAACATTGTACAGGCTATTCCGGAAGTTTGAAGATCACCTCAATCAAATGCACTGATATGAAAACGCGCCCATATACACAAAAAGCGCCCTGAAGCCGCAAGCCCGGCTTCGGGGCGCTTTTTTTAAATGAATGTGGCAGCATGCAACATTTAAGAAAAAAATGTAACAATACCCGTCCTTTTTCCGCCTTGTCAACCCCGAAATCCTTCCATCTTTTGGATATTTAAAAAGACGGTGCCAATGTGTGAAATGATAGGAAATTCGCACGATGCATGGGAACCTTTGATACAGCTGGCTTTTTCATTTTCAGTTTGCAAGCAGGCCCCTGCTTTGCTGCTTGTTCTATTTTCTCCCAGAAATATTACAAAAATCGTATGTTATGATTCTATTGTGTACGAGAGAGAAACCAACGAAAACGAGGGAGGACATCATTGATGAAAAAGGCCATGTTCACAACAGCAGCAGCACTTGCACTGATCCTTGCACCGGCAGTTTCCGGCAAGGCGGGGGCAGCCTCAAACGAAACAAACTGCAGCCCGAAAACGGTTGTTCAACATGAATACAAGTTTCATAGCATGCAGGAATTGGAGAACTGGTTAAAGCAGCATAACATCCGTTTTTCTTTTAAACCGGCAACCAATCAAACGGCTTCAAACAACGCAGGCAAAACGAACCAGACAACGGCAGCACCAAAGCAATCGGCACCGGAACAAACAGCAGCACCAAAGCAATCGGCATTAAAACAAACTTCAACGCAACCGGCAGGCGGCACGCAGTCACAGGCTGCCAACACGTTAAACGCCTATGAAAAACAAGTGGTGACCCTTGTAAACGAAGAACGGGCGAAAAACGGCCTGGGCGCGCTGAAAATCGATACGGCTTTGAGCAAAATGGCGCGCGTCAAATCGAATGATATGGCAACCCATAAATATTTTGACCATACAAGCCCGACTTACGGCTCTCCGTTCGATATGATGAAGCAATTCGGGATCTCGTATCAATATGCCGGCGAAAACATCGCAATGGGCCAGCAAACACCGCAGGAAGTCATGAATGCATGGATGAACAGCGAAGGCCACAGGGCGAATATTTTAAATAAAAACTTCACCCATATCGGCGTGGGCTATGTTGAAAACGGCCATTACTGGACACAAGAGTTTATTGGAAAATAAATTGCTTATCGCAGCCTCTTTTACGGGGGCTGCTTTTTTGTACGCACTTTTTGAAACGTCACTTGCGGAAAACGGGTCCACTTTCCTGCAAGCTGGTCCATCTGCCGGATGTGCCCCGCTTGCGCCAAACCTTATCCGTTCTTTTTCAGCAAATCTCGGGCTTTTTGCTGGATATAATGCAAGCGCCCTAAAAGTGTTACCGCACCTACAGCAAGGCCTGTGATCAGTCCGATCCAGTAGGCAAACGGGCCGAGGGCGGTGACGGCATCCAGCAAATATCCGAGCGGAAGCCCAATAACCCAATATGAAACAAACGTCATAATGGTCGTAATCCGGACATCTTTATACCCTCGAAGCGCACCTTGCACCGGCGCCTGAACCGCATCTGACCATTGGAAAAAGATGGCATACAGCAAAAAATGTCCGGTTAACCGGATGACAGCCGGATCATCACTGTAAAACGCTGCCACTTGTTCATGGAATAAGTAGAGCAACAGCCCGGTCAAGGTGGCGATCACAACAGCGGTTATAAGTCCGATTGTGCTGTACAGGCGGGCGTCTTTAAATCTTCCGGCCCCTGCTTCAAAACTGACAAGAATCGTCATTGCAAGCGAAATGCTGAGCGGAAGCATGTACAAAAGCGATTCAAAATTCATGGCGGCCTGATGGGAAGCGATCGTGTCAGTGCCAAATTTGCTCATGAACAATGTCACAACCGAAAAAATGCTCGATTCAAAAAAAGTCGACAACCCCATCGGGATCCCAAGCGACAACAGCGCTTTCCAGCTGCGGAAAGAAACCGGGTAAAACGTGCGGAACAGCCGCATTTCAGCAAAACGCGGCAAACGCATAAGCACAAGGATTGCAATCAACAAGATAAGCCAGTAGGTGATGGCGCTCGCAACGCCGGCACCTGCCCCGCCAAGCTGCGGAAATCCGGCATGCCCGAAGATGAACAGAACATTCAATCCAATATTGATGGGCAGCGCCAACAGCGTGATCAACATCGATATTTTTGTCAGCCCGGTCGCATCAATCAGCGAGCGGCAAACCTGGTAACAGAACAACGGAATCAGCCCGAAGGACAGGGCAAATAAAAACCGATGCGCGACCCTCTCCACATGCGGTGCTAAATCCATCCGGCCAAGGACCGGCCCGATCGATAGCCCGCCTGCAAACAGCACCAGTACAGCCATACAGACGGCGACGTAAAGGCTCTGGATAAATGTACGGGGGATTTCATCCGTGTTTTTGCTGCCGATCAAATGGGAAATGATCGGGGTAACCGCCTGT
This sequence comes from Weizmannia sp. CD-2023, assembly GCF_036225245.1. NCBI lineage: Bacteria > Bacillati > Bacillota > Bacilli > Caryophanales > Bacillaceae > Heyndrickxia > Weizmannia sp. CD-2023. Next base: position 21,369 of record NZ_JARTJQ010000073.1, on the reverse strand, counting down.
AAAACCGTTCCCAGCCCGGTTGAAACGGGGAACCAGAGGGATGCGCCGATCGCAACACCGGCCAGATCGGCTTTGGAAAAATGGCCGGACATCGTTGTATCGAAAAAATTCATGAGCAGCATCGCAAGCTGGGTGATGAGAATCGGCAGAAATAAATGCCAAAGCTGTGCGATTTTTTCTTTTAAGGTAAAGGTTTGTTTCATGTTCATTCCCCCAACTTTTCCACGGACTCCAAAAAATTATAACATATTCATTTTTCGGGCCGCCATGGATAGCCTGCCATGAAGATGGAAATGCCCGGCGAAAGATTTGCAAACCCGTAAAACCATCATGATTTATAAAAAGTCTCATATAATAGAGTGACCAGACAAAAACGGGAGAGTCTGTATGGAGCTGAAAAAAACCTATTCGACGTTGTCTCACATGTACCTGTGTCAAACCGTTATTCTTGCATGCGGCCTTTCCGCATTTTGTCTCACGCTGATGTATATCGGGCGCGGCGGCATGTTCAACTGGCTGATTTTGGCCGTCTGGCTGTTCATTCTCTACTTTGCTGCGCGCTATTTCTACTATCAAAAGATAGAAGAAAACATATCCGGAGAAAAAGGGGAGGAAGAAAGACAAGCGGACAGCGGGCAGTACTTGATCCAGTTTCCGCCCGGTGCAAAACTCTCGGTGCAGCTTTATGATGGAAGCGGCCGCTTAGGGTGGCTGCTTGAGGAAAAAGCTTTCAGACAACAAATCCGGTATTTCCGCCTTGAACGGGGAGCGGGCGCCACATTTAGCGCCACGGTCCGCAAACGGCAAAATTGGGAAATCAGCATCGGGTTTCCGGCATATGAACGGTTCTTTTCATTAAAAAGAGCAAAGGGAAAAGAAATGATATTTGAAAACGGCAGCCGGACTTGTGCGATCCGGAAAAATGGAAACCATGATTTGGAATTTTACCGGGACGAACAACTTTTAGCAGTGGTGTCACGCGGCGTGATGCCGGTGAGCTGGCAGCAGAAGTTTCCGCTTAATGCACCGGTACTTACTTTTATACGGGGGACGGAAGAAGACGAAGTACTCGTCATCGCACTGCTCGCCTTTTTTTACAGGCATAATAAATATTTCGTGTAAAAAAAAAGAAGAAATGATACAATTTTTGTAAGTATAAAGAAAGAAAAAGAGAGGAAATCCATCATGCATGTGAAACTGATTAAATGCCACGGCTCAGGCAACGATTTTTTGCTGATCGATGAAACGGAAATCTCTGCGCCATTAACGGACGACATCCGCAAAAAAATGGCTCTGTCATTTTGCCGGCGCGATGCCGGGCTCGGGGCGGACGGCCTGCTCTTTGTGTCGGAAAGCCAGCAGGCAGACGCAAAAATGCGGGTATTCAATGCGGACGGTTCCGAGGCGTCCATGTGCGGGAACGGCCTGCGCTGTGTTGCGCGGTACGTATCCGAAAAACGCGGGAAAGACGATCTGTTAATTGAAACGATGAAAGCAAATCTATATGCCCGCAAAGCAGAGCCCCTATTGGACGGCATCCCAACGTTCCGGGTCGAAATCTCGCCTGTCTCCTTTGACTTGAACAAACTGCCGATGCATATTGATAAAGAAGTGCTCATCAATGAACCGGTTAAGGCCTTGTCGGAAGATTTGTCGTTTACAGCAGTTGCGGTGCCGAATCCGCATCTGATCGCCTTTGTCGAAAATGAAGGATTCCGGTCTGATACGCAAAAAACATTGTCCGAGTATGTGAACGGACCAAATGATATCTTTCCGGACGGCGTGAATGTCAGCTTTGCCAAACCGATTGGTGAAAATGGCTTATACGTCCGCACGTTTGAACGCGGCGTCGGTTTTACAAATGCGTGCGGAACGGCGATGTCCGCTTCAAGCCTTGTGGCCTGCCTGTTAAGATTGCGCCCGTTCGGTGAAATGATCGACGTGTTCAATAATGGCGGTAAAGTACGGTGCTTTGTCCAAAAAATTGAAAAAGAAGGGGAACCGGCATACACGATTGACCTGATCGGTAATGCCACCTATTTATACGAAACCGCTGTTTCTTTTGACGATGGGCACCCGGAACAGTTCCGGATTGCAGAAAAAAAGGATTTCGGCGAACAGAAGCTGTATCAAAAGCTCGAAACCCATGCAAAAGAAACGGTAGAGAAAGCATTGGCTTAAAATTTTCGTCTCCTGTAAAAGGGAGGCGTATTTTTTTCGATTGGAAAGCTGCGCCAAACTATATGGGGCGCCCTTTGTTCTGCTTTAAAAATGCAAGTACCGGGGCAAAAGGCTGGCCGCTTTTGCAGGCAAAGAATCGCGCAAACGGGCAGCCGTACCGGTTCACACGCGAAAGGACCGTTTCAATGGTAAAGTCATACGGCGAAAGCGACGCGTTTACTTCTTCCCAGAAAAGCGGAGCCGCCACAAGCGCATCCTCATGCCCGCGCATCGAATAAGGTGCAATGATCGTTTTTCCTTCCGCATGCTGGACGAAATCAATATATAATTTTCCGCCCCGTTTTTTCTTCATCCGTTCGATTGTAAAATGTTCAGGCGATTTCGAAATGAAATAAGCAGCCATAAATTCCGTGAACAGCCTTGTATCTTCCCATGAGAATTGCCTGTCCGGCAATGGAATGTAGACTTGCAGCCCTTTATTTCCAGAAATTTTGACAAAGCTCTCCAAATGAAGGGCATCCGTCACCTGTTTTAACAGCAAAGCCGCTTCTACTGCAAGTTGAAACGCATCCCGGGAAGGGGGGTCAAAATCAAATACAATCTCACTGACGAAACGACTGTTTACGGTCTGAAACGGGATATGGTATTCCACCGCCAGCTGGTTTGCGAGCCACATCAGTGTTTTTAAATCGTTGCAGACAATATACCGGATGTCTTCATGCATAGCCGTATCCACAAAAGCGGGCGCATAATCGGGGCAGTTTTTCTGGTAAAATGCCTCGCCGAAGACGCCGTGCGGGTAACGGATGACGGTCAAAAGCCTGTCCGAAAGAAACGGCAGCATAAAAGGAGAAATTTCCCGCATATAGGCAAGAAAGTCGAGCTTTGTCACATGGCGCTTTTTCCATAGCGGTTTATCCGGATGCGTCACTTCCACTTCTTCCGGAATGGCGGCGTTACGGAGCCTGAAATCTTCAAACGTACAGGCATCCGGTGAAAGATCAAAGCGGAAGCGGTGGAAATGAGGTTCCCGCAGATTGGCGCCGTCCCATTCCAAATAAAATATCTCGACGCAAATCGAAGGATCGATCGTGTAGACGCCGTTTTCATTGTTTGCGGCATTTTTCCTGACCGCTTCTGTGAGGATTTGTTTTTCGTCCGGATTCATGCTGAAAAGAAACTGGCCGATTGGAAAAATGCCGCCATCTTTAAACACTGCGACATCGAAATACCCGTTTTTCTCGTCGTAAGCCGTAATAAAGCAGGCGGCTGTCTTCCAATTTTTCACTTTTATCCATGTTTCAACTCGTTTTCCCGCTTCCCACTTGCTGTCCGTTTGTTTTGCGACAATGCCTTCACTGTTAAAATTTTTCACCGTCTCTTTTAAGACGGATGCGTCACGGGTGAACGGGATTTGCTGAACCCGTGCCGTTTCGCCCGGGGCGGGGGAGAGCGGCAGCGCGAGCGTTTCACATAAGTTTTCCAATGCTTTTTTTCGCTGCAAATACGGTTTGCCGGCCATATCCTCTCCGCCAAGCATGAGCAAATCAAATACGAGATAATGGGCGGGGCGCATTTTCGCCTGCTCTGCAGCTGCTTCAGCTTTCATCCGCCCGCGGCGTTGCAGCTCCCTAAAGCCAGCTTTATACGGATTTTCAAGCAGCACAAGTTCGCCGTCAAGCCGTAACGGAAGCTGCCCTTTTACACGGCCTTCAAGCGTTTGCAAAAAGGTGCGGATTTCCGGAAACCGGGGCAGCAAATCTTTTCCGTTGCGGCTCCATAACCGCATGCCGTCTTCTGTCCAGTCGAGGATCGCGCGATAACCGTCATATTTAATTTCGTATACCCACTTTCCTGTATCTGGCAGAGACCATTTTAAAACCGGCAACATCGGTTTCATTTCGAGCACCCTTTCTTTTTCCAAAAGTTGAAGTACATAGCGGGGTGGATTCGTACATATATTATCTTCAAAAAGCGAGGCGTTTCATTCATGCATACGATGTGGAAAGGCACGATCAGTTTCGGACTCGTCAATATCCCGATTAAACTGCATGCCGCAACGGAAAATAAAGATATCAAATTGCGTTCCCTTCATAAAAAATGCCATTCCCCGATCCGGTATGAAAAGGTTTGTCCGGTGTGCGAGGAAGAATTGGACGCAAAAGAAATCGTAAAAGGATACGAAATCGCGAAAGGAAAGTTTGTCGTACTGGAAGAGGAAGAACTGGAAGAACTGCGCAAACAGACAGAAGAAAAAGCAGTGGAAATTATGGATTTTCTTGATATGCGGGAGATCGACCCGGTCTATTTTAACCGGAGTTATTACATGTCCCCGAATGAAGGGGGCGTAAAAGCTTACGGCTTGTTGCGGAAAGCGCTGACCGAATCAGAGAAAGTCGGACTTGCCCGGATTGTTATGCGTTCAAAGGAGCAGCTCGCCGTTATCCGCGTGTATGAAAACACGCTTTTGATGGAAACGATCCATTACCCGGATGAAGTCCGGAAAGCATCTGACGTTCCGAATGTGCCGCAAGATGATGAAGTCTCGAAAAAAGAAATTGAGACGGCAATTTTGCTGATTGATCAGTTAACGACATCGTTTGAGCCTGAAAAATATACGGATGCATACCGGTCAAACCTGATGGCTTTAATTGAATCGAAACGGACCGGAAAAAAACTCGTCACGGCAAAAGTAAAAGAACCGGAAAACAATGTGACCGACCTGATGGCGGCGCTCCAGGCTTCCATTGACAGGGCAAAGCCGGCAAAAAAACCGGCAAAAAAACCAAAAAAAGCGGCCAAAACAAAGGCAAAAGAAGCGTAAAAACCGGGCGGTACCGGATAGCACGGGGAATGCCGGAAAATTTGCCGGAAAGCCTCCAATATGGTAAATTATTTCATATTGGAGGTTGATGATGAAAAGGCAGACGATTGTGCAATGGGTGTTCGTTTTACTGGTGCTTTCCTTCTGCACCTGGATTTTTTTTGAAATCGCCGGTCACTTCAACCAGGCGGAGATCCGGCATTTTGACCTTCCGATTATCTCATTTGTCCAGGGGAATATTTCCGGCCGGCTAACGAGCGTGATGCTGGCTGTTACCTTTCTCGGATCTGTAAAAGGGGCGGCGGCGGTCACCCTCTTTCTTTCCCTTGTGCTCTGGATCAAAAAATACCGTACACTAAGCCTTTATCTCGCTGTATCTGTCGCGCTTGGAGCCGGGGTTTTTAACACCATATTAAAATACATATTCAAGCGCCAGCGTCCCGATATTATGCGTGTCGTCCAGGAAACGGGTTACAGCTTCCCAAGCGGGCATTCGATGGGATCCATGATTTTATACGGCTGCCTCGTATTGATCCTGTTCCGCATTGCGAAACGCCGGTGGGTGAAGGTCGCGGGGACGCTGTTTGCCCTTTTATTGGTGCTTGCCATCGGCATTAGCCGCATCTATTTAGGGGTCCACTACCCGAGCGACGTTGCCGGAGGATATGCGGCCGGCCTTGTTTGGGTCATTTTATCTGCGCTTGCGTTGAACTTGTTTGAAAGAAAATTGAAATTGTAATAAAATATGGTGGAAATAAAAATATTTGGCGGTGGGTATGCGGAATTCCGGCGCGGACAGCCCCGCTTGGCCGGAAAGGGCTGCCCAGGGGCTGGAAAAGCCGTTGATGAGCGCTTGCTTTTTTTTAAAATTGTATTACAATATGTTGGTATGAATAAATGAAGCGTCCTGAAATTGTTGCCGGAGAGTTTGGCAATTGGGAGGGAATACTGAATGAAGATCTCGTTTAACCAGATTAAAAGTTTGCTAAATAAAAAATACGCCCTGTACTTTCTCATGGTTTTATTGTTCTGGGTAAAAACTTATATTGTCTATAAAGCGGAATTCAATCTGGATCTGCAAAACGGCATGCAGAAATTTTTGCTTGCCATCAATCCCATCAGCTCGGCACTGTTCTTCTTTGCGCTTGCTCTTTTCTTTAAGGGACGCGGCCGGATCATTGCAATGACTGTGATTGACGTGCTTTTGTCTGTTTTGCTGTACGCGAATGTATGCTATTACCGTTTCTTCAATGACTTCATTACGCTGCCGGTTTTGTCGCAGACGAAAAACTTCGGCGACCTCGGCGGGAGTGCAGCTGCATTAATGAAGCCTTATGATATTTTTTACTTTTTTGATACGATCATCCTCATTGCCTTGATTGCAACGAAAACCGTCAGGGCCAACGCAGGGAAAATCAACCGCCGCTCGCTTGCCGGGCTGATGATTGCCGCGATTGCATTTTTCATTTTTAATCTCGGCCTTGCCGAAGCGGACCGCCCGCAGCTTTTAACGCGGACTTTTGACCGTAGCTATATCGTGAAATATCTCGGTATGTACAATTACACGCTTTATGATGCGATCCAGACAACAAAATCGTCTGCACAGCGGGCGATGGCTGACAGCAGTGACGTGAGCGATGTGGAAAACTATGTGAAAGCGAACTATACCGAGCCGGACAGCAAATATTTCGGCGCGGCAAAGGGTATGAATGTCATTTACGTTTCACTTGAGTCGTTCCAGAACTTTTTGATCAATTACAAATTGGACGGCAAAGAAGTCACACCGTTTTTAAACTCGCTGACAAAGGATAAAAACACCTTTTATTTCGATAACTTTTTCCACCAGACAGGCCAGGGGAAAACGTCTGATGCCGAGTTTATGATGGAAAACTCGCTGTTCCCGCTGCCGACGGGGTCTGTATTTACGACGAAAGCACAAAATACGTACCAGGCAGCACCTGCCATTCTTGGCCAGAAAGGCTATACATCGGCTGTTTTCCACGGAAACTATAAGACTTTCTGGAACCGTGACGAAATGTACAAATCGTTCGGCTATGACCGTTTCTTTGACGCCAAGTATTACGATATGAGCGACAAAAATACGTTAAACTACGGGATGAAGGACAAACCTTGGTTTAATGAATCGATGCAGTATTTGACCAAATTGCCGCAGCCTTTCTATACGAAGTTTATTACGCTTTCAAACCACTTCCCGTTTCCATTGGATGAAGAGGATGCTGACTTCCCGAAAGGCAATTTCGGTGATAAAACCGTTGATAACTATTTCCAAACCGCCCATTATCTGGATGAAGCGATGCAGCAGTTCTTTACCTATTTGAAGGAATCCGGGCTTTATGACCATACCGTGATTGTCATGTACGGCGACCATTACGGCATTTCGGAAAATCACAATGCGGCAATGGCGAAAGTGCTCGGTGTCCCTGAAATTACGCCATATTTGAACGCGCAGCTGCAAAGGGTGCCGCTGTTTATCCATGTTCCGGGCGTAAAAGGCGGGATCAAGCATACGTACGGCGGTGAAGTCGATGTAATGCCGACGGTGATGCATTTGCTTGGCGTTGATACAAAAGACTACATCCAGTTCGGGTCTGATCTTTTGTCCAGCCAGCATCGCCAAGTCGTTCCGTTCCGTAACGGCGATTTTGTCACCAATAAGTTCACGCAAGTATCCGGAACGCTTTACGACAATGCGACCGGTGAAAAAGTCAATCCAAAACTTGGCAAAAATGATGAAAAGATTGCAAAAGAGATGCTGAATCTGTCTGATAAAGTGGTGTACGACGACCTGCTCCGTTTCTACACACCAAAAGGTTTTACGCCGGTGAACCGGAACAAGTACGATTATTCCTTTGACCAGACGGATATGAGTGGGTTGCCTGAAACCTCCATTCCGGATTCAGCCAAAAAGAATAAATAAAACAAACAACCCCCGGTGAATCAACCGGGGGTTGTTTGTTGTGCCGTGCAAAAAGAATATTGTGAATGCATCATTCCGGATTTCTTATGGGTTTGCACAAGTATGTCCAGCTTTCCGTTTTCACACTTTATTCAAGCCCTTGTCTATTCTCACGATGTTGATGGATTAATTGTAATACCCACTTTTCGTCAAAACGGAGCTTTTCTAACCGGTGCCGGAAAAAGGTCAGGATATACTGCTGTTCTTCCTTGGGAATCCGTTTATCCCCTCCCGCATAAACCAACCGTTCTTCCTCATGGCGGATTTCATAACGCAAGTAATCTTTATATTGATGCAAAATTAAAAACTGCACTTCCTCACTGACCAGACCAAAATTTTTCAGCTTCATATAAAAATGCAGTTCATAATCCGGTGAGTATGGAATCGGTTCTTCCATCAGCCGGAAAAACCGGATTCTACCTTCATCTGTAAGTTTGTAAATCTTTTTCTTTTTTCCTTTTCCCCGCCGAGCGCCCTCCGGTTGTTCTTCGGGGACCTGCTCGATCAGACCGTCTGCAAGCATGCTGTGAATGAGTGGATAAAGCGCCCCCCAGCTGATTTTTCGTGTGGGGCCCACAATTGCGTTCAAAATTTGATGCAGCAAATAGCCGTGCATCGGGTTGTTCATCAATTCGCCAAGTATGAACAATTCGTTCAAGCGAACGTCTCCTTTCCGTCTAACTTCCTTTTTATGGAACAAGGGATGCTGAACCATGAATATCCAACAAACAGACTCTCGCCATATAATTGTGGGAAGATGGTGCAGCGGGAAGCGCCGGGATTCCGCTTAACCTGTCTGGCGGCTGCCAAGTTGGCATGGATGACATTTGAAAGCCGCCTCTTTTTTAATGATCAGATACTAAGTAAAGGGTATTGCCGTCAGGGTCATTGAAGTGTACGACCTGGGCTGCCTTCCCTTCAACATAATCATGGAATTTAACACCATGGGATTTCAATGTCTTGATGGCTGCCTCTAAATCCTGCACCACAAATCCAATCGACATGCTTTCTGATTTTGCCGATTGGGCATTCCGCTCTCCGGTAAGATGCAGGAGCCCAATCGTCAATCCCGGTGCTTCGATCTGTACAAAATGATCGTCCATTTCGCCCTGCAGCTTCAATCCAAGGGTTTCGGTGTAAAATTGAACGGCTTTTTTTAAATCCGCTACCGTAACTGTTACATTCGCACTCGTAAACATGATATTGCCTCCTTCATAGGTTTGGTCGCTTTTATTATATCAAAAATTTATAATGTGTAAACATGTTTTTTTGATATAAAAAATTGGAAGAAAGAAGATGAATGGAAAATGCAAGAAGATAGATTTAACGGCAATCAGAAAATGGTGCGTATTTCAAAAAGGGATTATCCTAGCAAAGCAAACGGAGCAGCATCATCATAGTTCCGGGCAACTGTTCATTTTCTGCTCCCCGTATGTAATAAAAAAAGGAAGGCATCCACCTTCCATGCATAAATCATTTTTTAAAGAGCAAATCCATGGCAGTTTGAAAATCATTTGTCGGTTGATTGCAGCTGAAGTTTTCACAGACATAAATGGTTGGTTGTCCGTTTATCATGGCATAATCTTCAATAAAGGAAGCGATTTTGGAAAGTTTCGCCTGTTCACGCCTTTTTACCACCATGACGGAAATGCCAGGGTAGAAGTTCTTCTGTATATGGTTAATGAAATCAACAACTTCTTTTGTTTCATCATCCATCACGATCACGACTTCTTTTGTTGCCTGCTGTGCGTACATCACAGCCTGCAGCATCATGGCGTGGGCAGTGGGTTCATCATCGATATCCTTGCTGAAGGCCTGAAACAATTGCTGGACTTTTTCTTCCAACGTAAAATCCCCAGTCAGTTTCGAAAGCCTTAACAACTGGCAGGCTGCAACACTGTTCCCGGAAGGTAGTGCCCCGTCATAAGACTCCTTTTGCCTGACGAGCAATGGTTCATCGTCGTTTCCGCTAAAGAAAAAGCCTCCTCCATGACCATCCCAAAATAAATCGATCATATTGCCGGCCAGTTTTTTTGCTTCCGCCAAATAAAAAGGGGCAAAAGTGGATTCGTACAGTTCCATATATCCCCACAGGAGAAAGGCATATTCGTCTATAAAACCTTTATTTTTTACTTCGCCATCGCGGTATCTCACCATTACACGGTCATTTTGAATCAAGTTGTCCCTGATAAAAGAAACCGCTTTTTCTGCAGCCTGCACATAGGATGGTTGATGAAAAACACGCCCTGCTTTTGCGAGCGCTGCAATCATTAAGCCGTTCCATGCCGTTAAAATTTTATCATCGCGGAACGGGCGTACCCGCTTTTCCCGGTGTTGAAACAAGCTTTGCCGTGCCGTTTCTAATTTTTCTGCGAGCGCCGCGGGAGAAATCCCTTCTTTTTTTGCAATTGATTCTAAATGCGTTGTAATCTGGTTCGGGATATTTTTTCCTTCGAAATTTCCCTGCCCGGTAATGCCGTATGCCTGGCAAAAGAGCGTGCCCAACTGTTCCCCCAGCACATCTTTTACTTCTGCAGGCGTCCACACATAAAACTTTCCTTCCTTACCTTCTGAGTCGGCATCTTCCGCGGAATAGAACCCGCCATCCGGATGGGCCATATCACGCAGCACATACGTGATGATTTCTTCCGTTATTTTTTTGTACTGGGCATTTTTCGTCATCCGGAAAGCATCGGTATAGGCCAGCACAAGCAGCGCATTGTCATAAAGCATTTTTTCAAAATGTGGCACCAAAAATTTTTCATCAACGGAATAGCGGGAAAAACCGTAACCAATATGGTCATAAATTCCCCCGCGCGCCAGCCCGTCCAATGTTTTGGTTGCCATCCTAAGCGCATCCCGGTTTTCATAAAATTTGGCATACATCAGTAAAAATACGAGTGAATGCGGCATTGGAAATTTCGGCGCCTTTCCAAAACCGCCGTAGCGGGGATCAAAACCTTGTTTGTAAGCTTGAAAAGCGCGCCCAATCGTTTCTTTTGTTAAAGCCGTTTGTTTCCCTTTTTCCCGGCTTGCCTCGAGCGCCTGTTTGACTTGTACCCCTACATCCTTGATACGGTCCGGATTTTCGGTATATTGTTGGGATAAATAAAGCAACACTTCTTTAAAACCGGGCATCCCATACCGGCTTTCCCGCGGAAAATAGGTTCCCGCATAAAAAGGAACCCTCTCCGGCGTCAAAAATACACTCAACGGCCAGCCGCCCTGCCCAGTCATCATTTGGCAAACAAGCATATAGATAGCATCAATATCCGGCCGCTCTTCCCTGTCCACCTTAATCGCCACAAATTTCTCATTCAGGATCCGCGCTACCTCTTCATTTTCAAAAGACTCCCGTTCCATCACATGGCACCAGTGGCAGGTTGAATAGCCAATGGAAACAAAAACCGGCTTGTTTTCCCGCTTCGCTTTCGCAAAAGCGTCTTCGCTCCACGGATACCAGTCAACCGGATTACGGGCGTGTTGCAGCAAATAAGGCGATTTTTCATGGATTAACCGATTGAATGGTCTGTTTTCAGCCAAAGCATTCCCTCCTTCTTTCTTTCAGTTTCTTCGTCATCAGTTTACCTGAAACGGTAAGGCGCTACAAATGATATCGCACAGCGCCAAAATTTAGGCAGGGGAAGAAGCTTCAGCGCGTGATTTGTCCGGTTTCACCGCCACAAATGTAAGTCCTGCCGCCACCAGGCAGAAACCGGCCATGATCACCATGCTGATCTCAACCCGCCCTTTCATAAAATTGGCCATAAATAACGGACCTGCCGCCACGCCGATGTAGCGCATAGAACTGTAAATGGCGCTGATCGTTCCGCGGACTTCTTTTTCAATCGACTGATTAATCAGCGCATCCAAAGGCGTAAGGGAGGCGCCGATTCCAATTCCGCAAATGAGAAAGGTCCCTATTAAATAGAAAAAACGGTCCGAAAAAGTGATCACGAGCACGGAGGCTCCGGTAATGAGCACGCTGGAGAAAATAATCCATTTCATCAGTACCATGTTTTCTTTAATGATTTTCCCGGTTATAAAGGAAGAAAGGCACAATGCCGCAAGCGGGACGGCCAAAATAAACCCTTTCTTCACGCCATGGTAGCCGTATTGGTCTTCCAGATTGGACGACAAATAAAACAGCACCGCAAACAAAATAAACATCACGATGGCCCCGATCGCAAATACGGCCGACAGCCAGCGCCAGTGCTTTCGGAACACCTTTTTCGTATTCCCTATAAATGCTTTGATTCCCGGCCCCTGTTTTTCGTGTGCCGGCCTTTTGACAAGAAACAAAACAGACAGGATAGAGATCAGGCAAAAGACAGGGATGGCCGCAAAAGGCAAAAACCAGATCAATCCTGCCAAGAAGGATCCGAGAATCGGGCTCAATACTTTTCCAAACGTATTGGCCGTTTCAATAATGCCGAGGGTGGTGCTCACATCCCGGTTGCGGTGGAACATATCACCGACAAGCGGCAAAACGATCGGTGCTGCGCCGGCCGTCCCAACGCCCTGCAAAGTCCGGCCGATCAAAATAAGGGAATACGGGTGATCAAGTTGCCAGGCCGCGTATGCCGAAATCGCCCCTCCTATAGCCGTAATCGCAAGTGACGGGATAATGACCATTTTTCGGCCGTATCTGTCCGATAAAAATCCGGCAACCGGAATAAGGAAAATGGCGACAATTGAATAAAAGGTGATAATATAGCTGGATTGGACTTTGCTGATGCCCAGTTTGTCCTCCATGAGGGGAAGGACCGGAATCAACATTGAATTCCCCAGTGTCATAATCAGGGGAATGGACGATAATGCAACAATCGCCCATCTTTTTTGATGGATTTCATTGTTTTTATCGGATAAAGGTGTGTTCGTTGTCAAATGATCCATTGTCTGTATTTTCCTTTCTTCTTCTCAATGTCAGCACTCTTCTTTACTACTATCTGCCCAACCGGAGACATTTATGAATGGAAAAAACGGGTTTTCTTTCTCATCATTTTTTAACAAACCATTCATATCTTTTTCCTTTCATTCGGTTAGCATATAAGAAAAAGCGGATTCTCCTTGATCATGCGCTGTCCGGAGCTATAATAAGGGCAGCGGAAAAGAAAGAGTTCCGGCAAAAGAACTTCGAGGGGGAATCATCATGAAACGGATATTACTGGTGGAAGATGAAAAAAATCTGGCCCGTTTTATTGAGCTGGAGTTAAGGCATGAAGGATACGAAGTGAAAGTGGCGTATGACGGACGGGAAGGGCTGCAGTCGGCTTTGGAGGAGGACTGGGATGTGATTCTCCTTGATTTAATGCTGCCGAAACTGAACGGCCTTGAAGTATGCCGCCGCTTACGACAGGAAAAAGAAACACCGGTCATCATGATTACCGCCCGGGACAGCATTATGGACCGGGTATCCGGGCTTGACCACGGGGCGGATGATTATATTGTCAAACCATTTGCGATTGAAGAATTGCTCGCGAGGCTAAGGGCCATTTTCAGAAGGATGGAGTACGCCGAGCCCAAAAAAGCAGCGCTAACAACGTACAAGTTCCGTGACCTTGTGCTGGAAAAAGAAAGCCGGCTTGTTAAAAAGGCAGGAAAAACCATTGAGTTGACAAAACGGGAATACGATTTGTTGCTTACGCTTTTGGAAAATAAAAATATTGTCATGACCCGGGAAGCACTCCTGAACAAAGTATGGGGATATGAAACCGAGGTCGAAACGAATGTTGTCGATGTGTACATCCGGTACTTGCGCAATAAAATTGATACAGAAGGCGAAGACAGCTATATTCAGACAGTGCGGGGGACAGGATATGTGATGCGCGAATGAGAGCGGTAAAACACTGGCTGCAAAAAAGTTCCTTGAAAGTAAAATGGTCCGTTGGCGCAAGTATTGCGATCTTTTTAACGTTTCTGATTTTCGGCTTTTTCCAGTATACGCTGATCAGCAGATGGCTTTTGCATGAAGAGGCGACTTCGGTATCCGAGGCGCTGGATGATTTGAACAACAAGGGGGAAAACATCGATGACATTTTATCGAACCGGACGCTCTTTCAGCAGGTGCTGGAAAAAGATCAGTCGATCCGGATTATCAATGCGGACGGAAAGGAAATGCTTGTCGTAAAAAGCATTCATTCCACCGATGCAAAAGTGCCGTTTGTGCCGGTGAACGAAAAACGGGTCAGCCTGATCCGCGCGGGCAATCATCAAATTTTAGTCGGAAGGAGCCCGTTCCGCTCCCAATCGTTCAACGGCTATATTGAAGTGATCTATCCTTTATACCGGTATGAAAATTTAATGCGGAATGTTCTGTTTGTCATGATGGTCGCCGGATGCGTGGGCTTGCTTTTGAGTGCTTTTCTCGGGTTTATGATGGCAAAAAATTTCCTCAAACCGCTGAAAAAGCTCTCTTCCACGATGCAAAGCATCCGCAAAAAAGGATTCCAAGAACGGATGGAGCCGAGCGCCTCTAAAGACGAAATGGGGGAATTGACCAATATTTTTAACGATATGATGGACCAAATTGAACAGTCGTTCCGGCAGCAGAAACGGTTTGTCGAGGATGCTTCCCATGAATTAAGGACCCCCGTCCAAGTGATGGAAGGGCACTTAAATTTGTTAAACCGGTGGGGGAAAAATGACCCTGCGATTCTTGAAGAGTCGCTCCAGGCTTCGCTGCAGGAATTAAGCAGAATGAAAAAACTGGTGGAGGAACTGCTCGATCTTTCGCGGGCGGAAGAAGCCAAAATACTGGCCAATGAGGAAAAAGCAGATCTTTTGGCAGTCACAGAAAGGGTGATCCGCAATTTTAAAATGATCCATCAGCAGTTCGACTTCAATTTTCAATATGATCCCAATCAGGCCTATGACATCCAAATGAGCGAGAACCATCTTGAGCAGGTGCTGATCATTGTATTTGATAATGCGATAAAATATTCCGACCGCATTTACAAAGTCGATATCCGACTCAAGCAGGAAAAGGGGAGGGCCATGTTAACAGTAAAAGATTACGGCATCGGGATCCCGAAAGAAGATTTGCCGCAAATTTTCCACCGCTTTTACCGGGTGGATAAAGCAAGGAGCCGCGCAAAAGGCGGGAACGGACTCGGGCTCGCCATTGCCAAACAACTGACTGAAGGATATTCCGGCACGATAGAAGCAGCGAGCGAGGTTGGTAAAGGGACCGAGATCCGGTTTACATTCCCCCTTGTCGCAAAACAAAAAACAGGTGGAAAAGAGGGCGTTTCGAAAAAATGAAACGTTCTTTTTTCTTTTTAAAGAAAAGGTGCAGGGCCGTGTCTGGCAAGGTGTCCGCCTTTCGCCCGTGATGGGTAAGTCTTTTGATACGCAAAAAAACGGGAACTGTCAGAACCAACTGTAAGTTTTATCGAGAAGGCAGAGTCGTTAAAAATCAATGCCGACTTCTGTCATTTCATGTTCGCTTTTTTTCAGGAGCCGGATTTCCAGGATGCCATCCCGGTATTTTGCGGTCGTCCCTTTCCTGCGTACCGGGGAAGGCAGCCGTATCACCTGTTCCGAGTCCGGTTTTGGAAATGATTTTAACATGACTTGAAGGGAAGTGTGGAAGATTTTTAAGCCTGTGAGCATGCTTTCCTCCTGGACAGGGACGCGGATAAAAATAAAATCCAGTGTTTCAAATATTTTTATAGACGGGGCGCCCGTATCCGGGGAAGAGGGAGCCGGATCATCGGCCCCGTCCCCCTTCTTGAACGCAGCGCCCCATTCGTCCCATTGAGAAAGGGCTTGGTTGATATGTTCCTGTACAGGCGGAAATGGCATATTCATCATCTTGAAGATCTCTTCGGTGAACGGAAACGTTTTCCATGGGAACATTTTTTTGCTCCTTTCTGCAACGGGGATATAATAAAATATGCGGTTTTGAACAATCAGGTGAGGCAAATGCAGCATCACTTTCCGGGAAAAAACAGAATGAATCACTATTCATGCAAATTTTTAAAAATAAGAGTTTTTAACTTTATCTATTACGCTTACAGTGCTAAAATTGAGTTTGTAAGCGTTACAGCTTTCAAAATTCTTTATCGTTACATAATTTCATGGTTCCGTTTTGGTATCCGCCAGACGAAATCATACGAAAGTGAATAAGGGACGAAGGGCTGGAGGTTTTTCAAAATGAATGCAACTACACCAAAGGGATTTTGGGAAAGTTTTTCCGGGCCTAATCTTGGGTATGTCATGGATTTATATGAACAATACCTGGAAGATCCGGAGAGCATCGACGAAGAGGCGAGAAAAGTATTTGACCAGTGGGGCGCGCCCGCTGTTTCCGAAGGCGGGAGCCCGACACAGGGGCAGGCGGATATTTCTTTCCAATTGCCGGCAAACCCGACGATTTTCAGCAAAATGGTCGCTGCCGTCAAATTGGCGGACAATATCCGGACTTTTGGCCATCTCGCAGCGGATATCAACCCGCTCCAAAAACCTGTTGGGGATGTCAGAAGAATTGAACTGGGAGAATTTGATTTAACCGAAGAAGATTTGAAAAAAGTGCCGGCATCCTTTATTTGCCCGGATGCACCTAAAAGGGTCAAAAACGGGCTTGATGCCATCAATTATTTAAAAGAAGTGTACACCCAAAAAGTTGCCTTTGAGTTTGACCATATTCACGACATGGAAGAAAAGCACTGGCTGCAACGGACTGTTGAATCGGGCAGCTTTTTCCGCGAACTCAGCCGGAAACAGAAAATCGGCATTTTAAAACGCCTTTCCGATGTGGAAGGATTTGAAAAATTTATCCACCGGACATTTGTCGGGCAAAAGCGTTTTTCCATTGAAGGGCTTGATGCGCTCGTTCCGCTGATGGAACAAATGATTATTGAAGCGGTAAAAACAGGTGTGAAAACCGTTAATATCGGCATGGCGCACAGAGGCCGCCTCAATGTGCTTGCCCATATTCTTGAAAAACCGTATGAGCTCATTTTTGCAGAATTCAAGCATGCTTCCAATAAAGATTTAATCCCTTCCGAAGGATCGATCGGCATTACGTACGGATGGACCGGCGACGTTAAATACCATCTCGGCGCGGACAGAAAAGGGCAAAACGGCGGACCGATCGGCGCGCGCATCGTACTTGCCAACAATCCAAGCCATTTGGAAGTTGCCGATCCTGTTGTCGAAGGGTATACACGCGCCGCGCAGGATAACCGGAACAAAACGGGCTATCCGGACCGCGATCCGGACCGCGCCTTTGCGATTCTTGTCCACGGGGATGCCGCATTTGCGGGGCAGGGCATTGTCGCAGAAACGCTGAACATGAGCAAGCTGAACGGATACGGGACAGGCGGGACGATCCATATCATCGCCAATAACAATATCGGGTTTACGACCGAAACGTATGACTCGCGGTCAACGAAATATGCTTCCGATCCGGCAAAAGGTTATGAAGTGCCGATCCTCCATGTGAATGCGGATGATCCGGAAGCATGCGTACAGGCGGCGCTGTTTGCGTATGCTTACCGCGAAAAATTCCATAAAGATTTTGTGATCGACCTAGTCGGCTACCGTCGCTATGGTCATAACGAAATGGATGAACCGATGGTAACCAACCCGGTAATGTACCATGCAGTGCACAATCATCCGACGGTCAGGGCCATTTACGGTGAACAGCTTGCAAAAGAAGGCGTCCTGACAGCCGAAGAGGTCAAAACCATCGATGAAGCCGTCCAGAAAAAACTGCAGGCGGCTTACGAAAAAGTGCCGGACGGCGAAGCGGAACCCGATACGGCCATGGAACCCCCTGAAAATGTGAAAAAAGGTTATTTGAGCATGGAAACAGGGGTGCCGGAACAGGAACTGCGGGCTTGGAACGCTGAATTGCTCGCCTGGCCTGAAAACTTCCATGTCTTTAAAAAACTGGCGCGGATTTTGAAACGCCGCGAACACGTCTTTGACGGCAAGGGAAAAATTGACTGGGCCCATGCGGAAGCGCTCGCGTTTGCAGCCATTTTAAAAGATGGCGTGCCGATCCGGTTTACCGGCCAGGATACACAGCGCGGCACGTTCGCTCAGCGCAATCTCGTCCTGCACGACGAACAGACGGGGGAAGAATACATTCCGCACCATCATCTGTCCGGCGTTCAAACTTCATTTGCCATTTATAACAGTCCGCTGACTGAAGCTGGCGTCGTTGGCTTTGAATACGGCTATAACGTCTTTTCGCCAGATACGCTCGTCATTTGGGAAGCCCAGTTCGGCGATTTTGCAAACATGGCGCAAGTGATGTTTGACCAGTTCATTTCATCTGGCAGGGCAAAATGGGGGCAAAAATCAGGGCTTGTCATGATGCTGCCGCACGGATACGAAGGACAGGGTCCGGAACATTCAAGCGGCAGGGTGGAACGCTTCCTGCAACTGGCAGCGGAAAACAACTGGACAGTGGCAAATGTTTCGACAGCCGGCCAATACTTCCATATTTTAAGAAGGCAGGCAAAATGGCTGGCAAAAGAAGAAATCCGCCCGCTCGTTCTCATGACGCCAAAAAGCCTGCTTCGCCACCCGCTGGCATCTGTAGAGCCGTCTGTACTGACGGACGGAAAATTCCACACTGTGCTGGAAGGCCCGGGTACGAAAAATACGGATGCAGTCGAAAGAATCCTGCTTTGCAGCGGGAAAGTGGCTGTAGACTTGGAAGAAAAGCTGAACAGTGCGGAAAATACCAGCTGGCTGCATACGGTAAGGGTTGAGCAAATTTATCCTTTCCCTGAACAGGAATTAAAGGAAATCTTCGCGCGCTTTAAAAACGCGAAAGAAATTGTATGGATGCAAGAGGAGCCGAAAAATATGGGTTCCTGGTCTTTCGTTGAACCGTATTTAAGAAAGCTGGCGCCTCAGGGAGCGGAAATCCGGTACATCGGCCGGCCGAGAAGATCAAGCCCGTCGGAAGGCGACCCGGTCGTCCATAAAAAGGAACAAAACAGAATTCTGACTGAAGCCATTACCCGCCCTTAAACGGCGGCCCGCTCCTTCCAAAGGGGCGGGGGCTTCAATATGCGCAAAATAACCGCTGCTTTGCCCGCTTCATCCTGCAGCCCGTGCTGCTCGGAAGATGAAGGAGGAGGCTTTGATATAAAAAAAGTGATACTTTTAAGGGAGGACAAGTGTTGTGGCTGAAATTAAAGTGCCTGAACTGGCAGAATCCATCACGGAAGGAACCATTGCACAATGGTTGAAACATCCGGGGGACCATGTGGACAAAGGTGAATATATTGTAGAACTTGAGACAGATAAAGTAAATGTAGAAGTCATTTCAGAAGAAGAGGGTGTCGTCCAGTCCCTCCTTTTTGAAGAAGGGGACACAGTACAAGTTGGCGATGTCATTGCAATTGTCGGCGAAGGAACAGGGGAAAACAGTGCAACGCCATCCGCGCCGCAAAAAGAAGCGGAAGCACCACAACCGGCACAAGCAGAGGCGCCGGCGCAAACACAAGCGCCTGCTCCGGAACAACAAAAGCCGGCTCAGGAAGAAAGCGAAAGCCGCCCGATTGCTTCTCCGGCTGCCCGCAAACTGGCACGCGAAAAAGGCATTGACTTATCGCAAGTGCCGGCAGTGGATCCGCTTGGCAGGGTAAGGAAACAAGATGTGGAAACTTTCAATCCGCAAGCTGCGGCAAAAGCGCCGGCAGCACCGGAAAAACCTGCAGCTGGAAAAGTTGTGCCGGAAGAAGCCGGCAAACCGATTGAAAGAATCCGCATGTCACGCCGCCGCCAGACGATCGCAAAACGGCTCGTTGAAGTGACACAGACAACGGCGATGCTGACGACATTCAACGAAATTGATATGACAGCTGTCATGGATTTAAGAAAGCGGAAAAAAGAACAGTTCGTTAAAGATCATGACATCCGTCTCGGTTTTATGTCGTTCTTTACAAAAGCCGTGGTTGCGGGATTGAAGAAATATCCGTATGTTAATGCGGAGATTCAGGGCAATGAGCTGCTGCTGAAAAAATATTATGATATCGGCATTGCAGTATCCACAGAAGAAGGGCTTGTCGTACCGGTTGTCCGGGATTGCGACCGGAAATCGTTCGCGGAAATTGAAGCGGATATTGCTGCATTTGCCCAAAAAGCACGCGATAATAAACTTGCATTAAGCGATCTGCAGGGGGGAACCTTTACGATTACAAACGGCGGTGTCTTCGGCTCGTTGTTCTCGACACCGATTATCAACGGGACACAGGTTGGTATCCTCGGCATGCACACCATACAAAAACGCCCGGTTGCAGTCGATGGAGACCGAATTGAGATCCGCCCGATGATGTACGTGGCGCTTTCCTATGACCACCGCGTCATTGACGGAAAGGATGCTGTCGGTTTCTTGAAAACGGTGAAGACATTAATTGAAAACCCTGAAGATTTGCTGCTGGAATCTTAATAGTATGAAAGAAAAGCATCGGTTTTGCCGATGCTTTTCTTTTTGGTGCCCTTTAAGGGTTGGCAATCCAGACGCTTTTGACTTCCGTATAGTTTTGGAGTGCGTAAGAACCCATTTCACGTCCAATGCCGGATTGTTTATAACCGCCAAACGGGGAAGCGGCATCAAACACATTGTAGCAGTTGACCCAAACTGTGCCCGCACGGAGACGGTTTGCAATATAGTGCGCATTGGCCACATTTTCCGTCCAAACCCCTGCCGCAAGCCCGTACTCGCTGCTGTTGGCGCGGCTGATTACTTCATCAAGGGATTCATATGGCATGGCCGCAATAACAGGACCGAAAATTTCCTCTTTGGCGATCGTCATCTCATCACGGACATCTGCAAAAATCGTCGGTTCAACAAAGAAGCCTTCTTCACGCGGTTTTTTCCCGCCTGTTACAATTTCCGCTCCTTCATCGAGTCCTTTTTCAATGTAATTCAAAACGCGCGCTTGCTGCTCATCTGAAACAAGCGGCCCCATTTCCGTATCTTTATTGAGCCCGAAGCCCTGCTTAATCGACTGGGCGTGGGAGGCCATATCGGCAATGACATTATCAAAATGTTTCTTTTGAATGAACACGCGCGAACCGGCACAGCATACTTGCCCCTGGTTGAACATGACACCGTTTAAGGCGCCAGGAATCGCTTTCGACAAGTCGGCATCTGGCAAAATAATATTCGGGGATTTTCCGCCAAGTTCGAGCGTCACCCGTTTTAACGTTTTCGAGGCATTGGCCATAATCAGTTTTCCGACTTCAGTAGAACCGGTAAAGGCAATTTTATCTACAAGCGGGTGGTCGACAAGGGCGGCTCCGGCAGTTTCCCCAAAGCCTGGCACAATATTGACAACGCCGTCCGGGAAGCCAGCCTCGCTTACCAGCTGCGCCAAGTAAAGGGCGGAAAGCGGTGTTTGTTCAGCCGGTTTTAAGA
>NZ_JARTJQ010000072.1:0-19451 GCF_036225245.1 Weizmannia sp. CD-2023 | reverse complement strand
ACGCACAGGAGATCAAAGCCAAAATGGATGAATTGACTGATCTCAGGGAATCGAAACAGCCACTTGAATATCCATCGTGCGGCAGCGTGTTTAAAAGGCCGCCCGGCTATTTTGCAGGGAAACTGATTCAGGACAGCGGGCTCCAGGGGAAACGCATCGGTGGCGTCGAGGTTTCGACCAAACATGCCGGGTTTATGGTGAATGTCGGCGGCGGAACGGCAACGGATTATATGAATTTGATCAAATTTGTCCAAAAAACGGTAAAAGAAAAATTTGGGGTAGATCTTGAGACAGAAGTAAAAATTATCGGGGAAGATTAAAAAACATCCCGGTTCTTTTATACGCAAAGGAACCGGGATGTTTTTCATCCTTTCCGGCGGATATCGGTTAACCGGTTTCCACGGTATTTGATGTACACTTGGTCGCCAATATTAAAATTTAAATACGTATCGCAGTCGATCGCAAGCGTTTTGCCGTTATTGAATGCGATCGCGCAATACGGTTTTGTCGTTGTTGGTGCCACTTTTATTTTTCGCTTTGTTTTCACACCGGTTGCAACCGGCATTTCTTTCCGGTTGGGCGTGTAAAATTTATCGGTAATCTTTACGCGCTGATAGCTTACCGGGCGCTGAAAAAAGATCAATCCTGCAAGCACGGCCAGGCAGATGATGAATAAAGCCAGTTTCCATTTCAGTTTTTCCATTGGTCATCCCTCTACTCCCAAAACGTCTCTATGAATATCTTTATGGGGCTCTTCATTAAAATATGTATATACCACAATCAAATGCTTTTTTAACCGAATCTTTTTTGAAACTTTTTAAGGCCAGTTTCGTATATGGATTAGACTCGTTTAGCAGAAAGTAGGGATGTTATGAGTGAAATGGCACTCTCGGTCAAAGGGATTACAAAACAAATCCGCTCGCGCAAAATTGTAGACCAGGTCAGTTTTGAAGTGAAAAAAGGCGAGGTTTTCGGCCTTCTCGGTCCGAACGGCGCCGGTAAAACAACGATTATCCGGATGATTGTTTCATTGATGAAACGCACAAGCGGAGAAATCTTTATTAACGGCAAAAGCCTCGATGAAGATTTCAAAGGCGCTTTGAATGAAATCGGCGCGATCGTTGAAAATCCGGAATTTTATTCGTATATGACCGGCTATCAAAATCTGGTCCACTATAAGAGAATGTCAAGGAAACCCATTTCTGAAGAGAGATTATGGGAAGTCGCAAAGCTTGTCAAACTGGAAGATGCGCTTAAACAAAAAGTCAAAACGTATTCGTTAGGAATGCGACAGCGGCTTGGGGTTGCACAGGCAATTTTGCACCGGCCTTCGTTATTGATTCTTGATGAGCCGACAAACGGCCTTGACCCGCAAGGCATCCGCGAATTCAGGGGCTATTTGCGGGAGCTGGCAGGAAGCGGGGTATCTGTCCTCGTTTCCTCGCACCTTCTTTCGGAAATGGAATTGATGTGCGACCGGTATGCCATTATTGAAAAAGGGAAACTGATCCATATTGAAACGATGGCAGAAACGACAACGGTAAAACAGGATGACCGCCGCGATATCCTGTTTGCAACGGATGACAGCGAAAGGGCGAAGCAGGCAGTAGAGAAACAGCTCCATTTTCCGGTTTCCATTGTCGATGATACGCGCATTTTGGTTTCGGCAGCTTACAAAGATGCAGCCGTTATCAACGCAACATTGGTAGGAAACGGCTGCAACGTCTATGAAATTCATTTTGAAAAGAAAACGCTGGAAGACCGTTTCCTTGAACTCACGAATCATACAACAGGGGAGGAAAATCAATGATCGCTTTAATCCGAAATGAATGGATGAAAATATTTGCCCGGAAAAGCGCATGGGTCTATATGCTCCTGATTGTAGCGTTCGTGCTGATTGCTGCACTGTTTTACAATAAGGTTTACGGCAAAGACGATCCAAACTGGCGTACGAAAATCGAGAAAGAAATCAAAGCGGATGAGGCACTAATGAAAAAGGATCCTGAACAATACGCGGACCTTGCGCCAACCATCCAAAAAAACCAAGATTATTTGAAATACAATATCAATCCGGATGCCCATTCAAACTGGCATTTCATGAACAATGTGGTCATTCCGCTCGGTTCATTTGTCACCTTGTTCAGTGTGATCGTGGGGAGCGCCAACGTTTCATCGGAATTTGCATCCGGGACGATTAAGCAACTGATGATCCGCCCGCATGCGAGATGGAAAATTTTGCTGTCCAAATACATTGCTGTCACAGCATACGCGGTATTGCTGCTTGCCGTTCTGCTTATAGCCGGCTATTTGATCGGTATCCTTTTTCAGGGATCCGGCAGTTTCCATATGAAAATGATCGAAAATACTTTGGATTACAGCCAATATAAAATTAAAGAAATCGGACCGCAATTTTTCCTGAAATTTGCCCTTTATTTGCCGAGCCTTGTCATGGTAAGCGCGATTGCGTTCATGCTTTCGACCTTGTTCAAGAGCCAGGCTCTGGCTGTCGGGATCGGCATTTTTGCCCTGTTTATCACAAACACACTGGGCGGGATTTTTCTGTTTCTGATGGACCGGTACCATTGGCTGAAATTCCTGATTTTCCCGCATTTGGACTTGTCTGTTTACGCGTACCAGGATAAACTTACAGACGGCGTCACCTTGCCGTTTTCACTAATCACACTTGCTGTTTATTATGTCGTTTTTATGGTCTTGACCTTTTGGTATTTTCAAAAACGCGATATTGCGTTTTGATACAGCGGGTAAATTCAGGTAAAATGGCGGCAAAGGGCTGGGTGAAGGAGGGATCTGCAAGAGCAGGTCTCTCTTTGCTTTTTTTGGGGGCGGGGTGTATCAGGCTGTACGGGCGGCGCATAGCGTGTGCACCCACTGAATAGGATGATAATGGGAGGCTTGCCCGAACCGCTGGAGGATGATATGGGAAAAAATAACCGGAAAAAAATCAATGCGGCCGTTTTGTTCATTTTCATTGTGTATGCTGCTTATTTAGCGGAACTTTTGTTCTTTATCCCGTACCGCCATGCGCCCAATTCTGCCAGCCAAAATATCATTCCGTTTAAAACGATCCGAATGTATATCCTTTATTACCGTTACTTTCAATTTGAAGTCTGGTTTTCCAATCTGTTTGGGAATATTTTCATGTTTATGCCGTTCGGGTTTTTCCTGCCCTTTCTTTTCAGGCGGCTGAGAAAGGTCTGGATAATGGGATTGCTGTCGTTTTTAGCATCGGCTTTGGTGGAAACCATTCAAGGATATTTCCATGTCGGAGGTTTTGATGTGGATGATATTTTGCTGAATACAACGGGTGGATTGTGCGGTTACGGTATCTTTTTACTGGTCCGCAAGCTTGTGAAAAAAATCAAAATTGAGATTTGGCGTTAAATATGCATAAGAAAAGCCCTGCGGTGAAAATCTAACGAGGACCAATCAATGGCCGGCCTGTAAAAGGGGGGAAGTATGCATTGGATGAAGAAAAACTGGTCCGATTTTTAAACCAGGAACTTTCAAATTTTACAGTGCTTTATATCAAACTGCACCGTTACCACTGGTATATTCAGGGAAAAAACTTTTTCACGCTCCATGCTTATTTTGAAGATTTGTACCGGTCATTTTCAAAACAAATGGATGTGCTTGCCGAAAGAATTTTGGCAATCGGGGGACGGCCGCTTGCGACCATGTCGAAATTCCTTGACCAGAAGACGCTTGTTGAAGCGAGCGCGGATAATGAAGAGGGCGAACTGCTGCAGCAATTAAGGGAGGATTTGGCGCAGTTGGCAAAGGAAATCCGGGAAACGGGGATTCCGCTGGCGGAAGAAAACAAGGACAATGCCACCGTCAATCTGCTCACCCGTTTTCTGACCCGGTTTGACAAAGATATTTGGATGCTGGATGCGATGGCGGACAAACGGTAAATGCCGCTGCTTTTTTCCTAAGCCGTGAAAAAGCAGCGGCAAATAAAAAAACAGCCTTTCCATTTGATGGAAGGGCTGTTTCACTTTATATAAATGTATCAATCAAAAGGAACAGATTCAGGCATACGACGAATCCTGCCACGATCCACGAGATGATGCTCGTTATCCGGTGGTTCACCAGTTCACCCATGATCTGTCTGTTGCTCGTGAACAGAATCAGCGGGACAAGGGCAAAGATGATCCCGAATGAGAGAATGACCTGGCTTATTACAAGCGCGCTTGTCGGGTTGGTGCCCATCATGATAATGAGAAGCGGCGGGATCATTGTGATCGCACGGCGCAAATAAAGATTGATCCGTTTGTTGATAAACCCTTGCATGACGACATCACCGGATAATGTGCCGACAGAGGAGCTGGAAAGCCCTGCAATCAAAAGGCCAAGGCCGAAAGAGATCGCCGCTGCCGGTCCGATATGGGTGTAGAACTCACGAAACGCGACATCCAGATCTTCCACGACAAGGCCGTTTTTATAAAATACACTGGACGCAATCACAAGCATGCTCATATTGATGGCCCCGGCGATCACCATTGCGATGATGATGTCGATCAATTCAAATTTGAAAATTTTTCTTTTTTCCAGCTCGTTTTTTCCGACGATTCTGTTTTGCGTCAATGAAGAGTGCAAATAGATGGCATGGGGCATGACGGTGGCGCCGAGAATGCCGGCAGCCAGGACAATGCTTTGGATGCCATCGAATTTTGGCGTGACAATCCCACCGAATACTTTTACCCATTCCGGTTTTGCCAGAAATGTTTGCAAAGCAAAAGCGAGCACGACAATCATCACAAGGGCGGCAATCACTGCCTCAAACGATCGGTAGCCGCGGCGCTGCAATTCGAGGATAGCAAACGATCCGACTGCTGTAATCAATGCGGCCGGCAAAAGCGGAAGGCCGAAAATTAAATACAGGCCTAAAGCTGCGCCGATAAATTCTGCCAAATCTGTTGCAATAATGACTAACTCACTTTGAATCCATAAAAAGATCGACACCGGTTTTGGAAAATGGTCATGTGCCACTTCCGGCAAATTTTTCCCGGTTGCAATGCCGAGCTTTGCGGAAAGGGACTGGATTAAAACGGCCATTAAGTTTGAAAAGGCAATGACCCAAAGCAGCATATAGCCGTATTTCGATCCTGCCGTAATATTGGTGGCAAAATTACCGGGATCGATATAAGCAACGCCTGCAATGAAGGCCGGGCCTAGGAAAGGCAAAATCCGTTTTAACCCTTTCACATCCCCCCGTAGTACAGCTTGTGCGCTCGTTGTATTATGGGACGTGCGGCCTGGCATTTTTTGGCTCATCGTTTTTTCACTCATAGATGTTTCCCCTTTCTTTAATTTTAACCCTGAAACAAAAAAGTTTCCTTAGGGAAAACTTTATCTGGTACTATTGTATTCAATGTTTGCGAAAAAGTAAACCTTTTGCATGCATTTTCCCCTGTATTTTTTATGGAAAACATGCTTTTTGTTCATTATGCCCGATTCCTGTGCTGTTATGGCCTCTGCTCCGGGAGAAAAAAGGAGGGGAGAAAAATGCATCCTTTTCTTGAAAACTGTGGTATATATTAGGTATAGGGAAAACTGTTTTCACAACATGGAAACGAGGTTTAAAAGGGGGGAATCGATTGAACGAGGCATTCATTATCGAAAAATTAAAAAGGCGGGAACCGTCCGTTTTTGGGATGGACCGTTTGTCCCAGTTTGCGGTCCTGTTGCCGCTCGTTCAAAAAGGCGATGGCCTTCATGTTTTATTTGAAGTCCGGTCCCGGCAGTTAAGAAAACAGCCGGGGGAAATTTGTTTTCCGGGCGGCAGAATTGAAACGACGGACAAAAACCCAATGGAAGCCGCGATTCGGGAAACAACCGAGGAACTGTGCATGGATGCGTCTGTCATCCGCAACGTATTCCCGCTTGACTATGTCATTTCATCATATGGAAGGCGCGCGATCTTTCCGTTTGCGGGTTTTTTGCCGGATATGCCTTTTCATCCGAATCCGGGCGAAGTGGAAGAAGTCTTTACAGTCCCGCTTTCGCATTTTGCCAAAACAGCGCCGGAATGTTACCGGATTGAATTTAAGGTAGAGCCTGACCAGGATTTTCCTTTCCATTTAATTCAGGGCGGTAAATCATATAAATGGAACAGCCAGCAAATGGACGAGTATTTTTATTACTACGGGGATTATGTTATTTGGGGATTAACCGCCGGCATTTTGAAAAACTTTATGGATATTTTGGGTGCGGATAAAGCTTGAATGATGCCCGTGGCGGCTGTCCTGCCCTTTCGGAAACCGGAAATGCCGCCAGAATCCGGCAGCCGGGCGCCTTCATACCGGGTGTTTTCAGCATGGTCTGGTGTGCAGGACATAAAAAACTGTTCAATTGCGGGAAATTATTATAAAATGTTGTTTATAATACAAAGCTTCCGTTCCGGAAACGGAGGGGACTTTTACAATTGAGGGAAAATGAGCGATGATACAGCATGGCCTAATCAGAAATGCCACAGAAGAAGATCTGCAGGAGATCCTGGACATTTATAATGCCTGCATCGGAAACGGGATTATAACGGCTGATACGGTCCCGGTCACCGTAGAAGAAAGACTGCCGTGGTTTAAAGCCCATCACCCGGACAGCCGGCCGCTTTGGGTGTTGGAAGCAGACGGGGAGATTGCTGCCTGGATTAGTTTAAGCGATTTTTACGGAAGGCCCGCTTACCAGCCTACTGCTGAGGTCAGTATTTATGTCAGCGAAAAATGGAGAGGAAAAGGAGCCGGGAAGCACCTGCTCGGGAAAATGTTGGAAGCCTGCCCGAAGCTAGGGGTGGAAACACTGCTCGGCTTTATTTTCAGCGAAAACAAGGCCAGTTTAAAGTTGTTTGCATCCTTCGGGTTTGAAACTTGGGGGCATTTGAAAGAAGTGGCTGTGCTTGACGGACGCATGCACGATTTAATCATCACTGGTAAAAAAATTCAAGGATTTTTAAAGGCTTAAGGAGCTATAAAGTTATGAAAATAGAATTATGGTCGGATTTTTCATCGGCAGATTCTTATCTTGCCTTTGTAAGACTTGGCGAGGCACTGGAACAATTTGGCCACAGGGAAAGCATTCAACTGGAATTTCGCAGTTTCGTGAAAAACCCCGAAAAAGAAGTACATATTGAAGAGAGCCATAAATTGCTGCACTTTGCAAAACAACACGGGAAACAGACGTTCATTGCGAAGGCACTGTTTGAAACGTATGCCCGGCAGCCTTCACCAGGTACAGGAGATTTATTACATGCTGCCCAAATGGCCGGACTGAATAAAAGAGCGGCTGAAAAAGCCATTGTAACGGATGTTTACTTGGAGCATATCAAAAAAGACCAGGCAGAAGCAGATCTATTGAGCGCGGATTTTGCCCCCTTTATGGTCATCAACCGGAAATATGCGATTTCGGGAGCCCGCCCGGTTGATTTTATTGTTCAGTCCATGCATGAAGCATGGCGAGAAGAAACCTATGTGGCGGCCATATAAACATGAAAAAAGCGCCCGGTCCGGGGCGCTTTTTTCCAATCTTTCTTGCGGCGGCTAAGGCTTGCACTCCACATTGTGCATTCCAAAAAGGTTGCCTTGCCGGCTTATGCAATTCAGCTCATCGCTATACCAATATAGCATGATTTTAAACGAAAAACAAGCGTTTTGGCGGATTTCCGTTTATTACCACAACCAAAAAAGGCCGGGAATCATCCCGGCCTTTTTAGTATCCTCACCAGCGATGCGCTTTTGCATTGCTCCTCAAGATGATGGTGTTTTGTGTAACTTCCGTCTCGCCATTGACCTGGGAATTTGTATGTTTCCGCCGCGTCCAGTTGTAATGGAACAACTCGGAATGCGGATCCAACTGGTCTTTGTAGCTCATACGATCACCTCTTGGAAGGATTTGGATACCGCTGATATTCATACCGAATATCAATTCTAGCTTGTGCAGAAAGGGCAAAATTACACATCCTGTGTGTTTTGGGCAAAATCCGGCTGAAAGGCAGAGCAAAAAAATCAAAAGACACAATGTGCTAAAAACTCATAAAGTGACACATTTTCTCATCAATATCAAGATTAAGATGTACCTATGGCACATTTTACTAATAACAGAAAATGAATAGCAAACAAAGCCGCAACTATGCCAAATTGGAAACCATGCCGCGCCTAAATAATCAAATTACACTGTGTGCTGATAACACAATAAAAACAAAAACCAAAACAAGCATTTAAGGGAAAGGAACGGAAAAAACTCCGGGATGCCGGAATTCAAGCGGGCAGAAACGGGCAAAAAAATCGGGCTTGATTAGGCTTTCTATATAATCATCCAACAAATGCAGACATAATATATAAAAAACAACCGTCCAGGAAAAGAAATGGCTGGCAATGGCAGCAACGCCGTTTGTCAAATCACGGCTTTTCCCGGCTTGAATGCATCTGCAAAAAGCAAAGATCTTCTTGAAAGCGCTTTAAAACAGGGGAGTTATGTTGGAATGGTTATAAAAGGATCAGCCTCTTGCCAACACTAATGGTATGGATCAACTTTTTGGAGGTGAAGATTGATGAACATCGAAAAAGCTGTTGAGGTCATTGACCGGATGCGCCTGCCAAACGGTGCCTATACCGCCAGTTTGTCTTCCGACTACCATTATGTTTGGATCAGAGATGTCGTATATACCGTTCTGCCTTTTTTAGCCACGCCGTCCCCGTATTATGAAAAAGCATACCAGGCATTGCTTGATCTGTTTATCCGCTATGAGTGGAAAATTGACATTCATACAAAGAAAAGGCCACGGTATTTATACGAATATATCCACGCCCGCTATTCCACTGACCTCGAGGAACTCCCGCAAGAATGGGGCCATGCCCAAAACGATGCTATCGGTGCTTTCCTTTGGGGCGTAGGGGAAGGCGTCCACCACGGCCAAAAAATCATCCGCAGCCAGAAAGATTTGGAGATTATCCAAAAACTGGTTGACTATCTCGAGTGTCTGGAATATTGGCAGGCCGAAGATAACGGGATGTGGGAAGAGAATATGGAAGTGCATGCTTCAAGTGTCGGGGCATGCGTTGCCGGCTTAAAAGCAGTCAGGATGCTCGTGCATGTGGAGGATGGGCTGATTGAAAAAGGGGAAGAAACACTTTATAAACTGCTGCCGCGGGAGAGCGCAGGCAAACCGACCGACCTTGCTTTACTGTCTCTCATTTACCCTTACCGGATTGTCAGCCGAGATATGGCGCTTCAAATACTGGAAGATGTCACCACAACGCTTGAACGGAAATACGGCGTGATCCGCTATGTCAACGACCAATACTATAATGAAGGCGCCGAAGCCGAATGGTGCTTTGGTTTTCCATGGCTTGGTTTATGTTTCTATGAACTGGGTATGTATGATAAGGCAAATGAATATGTGGAAAAAACCAAAAGCATCATTACGGAAAATTGGGAAATCCCGGAACTTTATATCGGCGGCAAGTACGTGCCGAATGGAAATAAACCGCTTGCCTGGTCTGTTTCTTTGGCGTACCAGTTCTTCAAAACAATGGACGTCCGTTAAACAATTGAACAGCCGATTTTAAGCTGTTTTAAGTCGCGACCCGCATATTCATTGCATGTCAAACCAATGCGGCGCATTTAAAACAGCTTTTTTCTATTCTGAAAATATACGCCGGCTGATTTTCTTTTTCCACTGATGCAGCGTTCACTGCAGCATGGGCGTCTATTGAAAAACGGAATGACGAATTTGCAAATAAAATCATATTGTTTCCATTTCGACAAAATTAGACGGCTTTTTTTGCAGGATTCGTAAAATTCATAACGAATAGTAAAAGTATGCTGAAATAGCGGAGGTGTGACATTGGAAAACTCAGTTAAGTATTCGCAACAAGTCCTGCCCACTGATTTCGAGCTTTATTTATTCCACGAAGGCACCCTTTACGAAAGCTATACTTTGTTCGGGGCACATGTCATGGAGTATGAAGGAAAAAAGGGCGTGCGGTTTGCAGTTTGGGCGCCGAATGCGCAAGCCGTTGCCGTAGCCGGCGATTTTAACGGCTGGGACGGCAGCAAACACCAAATGAAACGACTAAAAGATTCGAGCATCTGGGTGTTGTTTATTCCGGATCTCGCGCCGGGTGAGCTGTATAAATATGAAATTACAGGGCCTTCCAGCAACACTTTTTTTAAAGCGGATCCATATGCGTTCTATTCGGAAGTGCGTCCGAAAACGGCATCTGTCATTTATGATCCCGGCACATATCAGTGGCAGGATAGAAAATGGATGAGCCACAAAGCAAAATCCGATCCGTACCACGAGCCGATGCTGATTTATGAAATGCATTTCGGTTCATGGAAGAAAAAAGCCAATGGCGATTTTTACACCTACCGTGAAATGGCAGACGAACTGGTCCCATACATTGCCGGGCATGGCTATACGCATATCGAGCTCATGCCGATGATGGAGCATCCGTTTGACCGGTCATGGGGCTATCAGATTACCGGTTTCTATGCACCGACAAGCCGGTACGGGAAGCCGGAAGATTTCATGTATTTTATCGACAAATGCCATCAGAACGGCCTCGGGGTGATTTTAGACTGGGTTCCCGTCCATTTCTGCAAAGACGCCCACGGACTCGGGCGCTTTGACGGAACACCGCTGTTCGAGCCTGCAGACCCTGACATGGCAGAACGGCCGATTTGGGGTACATACAATTTTGACTTTCAGAAACCTGAAATTTTCAGTTTTCTTATTTCCAACGCCATTTTTTGGATAGACGTTTATCATATTGATGGCTTCCGGGTGGATGCAGTTTCTTCTCTTATTTATTTAAACCATGACAGGGGAGACGAAAAGAAATTGACAAACCAATATGGCGGTGATGTCAATTTGGAAGCTGTCGAGTTTATCAAAAAATTAAATGAAGCCGTTTTTAAAATGTTTCCGCATGCCTTAATGATTGCAGAAGAAGCAACATCGTGGCCGCTCGTAACAGCGCCGGTTTACGCGGGCGGGCTCGGTTTTAATTATAAATGGAATATGGGCTGGGTGCATGATGTGCTCACCTATATGCAGACACCGGAGGAAAAAAGGCCTGATGCCCATGATCTCCTCACCTTTTCCATGTACTATGCTTTTTCGGAAAACTATGTACTGCCTTTTTCGCATGATGAACTGGTTTACGGGAAGAAATCGCTGCTCAATAAAATGCCCGGGGATTTCCCGCAAAAATTTGCAAATTTACGCCTTCTTTATGCTTATTTTATGACACATCCGGGTAAAAAATTATTATTCATGGGAAGCGAATTCGGACAGTTTGACGAATGGAAAGACCTGACGCAGCTGGATTGGATGCTGCTGGATTTTGAAACGCACCGTACCTTCTTTCAGTTTACAAAAGCCTTGAACGCATTTTATCAAAACACAAGAAGCTTGTGGCGCTTGGACCATAACCCTGAAGGTTTTGAATGGATTGATCCGAATAATCGCAGGCAGAGCATCATAATTTTTATGAGAAGAGGGAAGCGGAAAGGAGATTATTGCATCGTCCTCTGTAATTTTTCAAAAATCAAATATGACAAATTCCGAATCGGCGTGCCTTCATTTGGGAAATATATCGAAATTTTCAATACGGATGATGAACGGTTCGGCGGCAGTGGTTTGTTGAACAAAGAAGCAATCCAAGTGGATAAGGAGCCTTTTCATAACCAGCCATACAGTATGGAAATCAGCATTCCCCCACTCAGTGCATTGATCTTTAAAAAGCAATCAAAAAAACGGCAAAGGGGTGGCAAAAAATAGTGGCAGAAAAGAAATGGATGGCAATGCTCTTAGCAGGGGGACAGGGAACAAGGCTCGGGGATTTGACGTCCCAGCTGGCAAAACCGGCAGTGCCTTTTGGCGGCAAGTACAGAATTATTGATTTTTCACTAAGCAACTGCATGCACTCGGGCATTGATACGGTCGGTGTGCTGACGCAATATGAACCCCATCTTTTAAACTCGTATGTCGGAAACGGGAAAGCATGGGACCTTGACAAAAATTTCGGCGGAACAGCCGTGCTGCCGCCGTATGTAGGGAAAGACGGTGGCGAATGGTATAAGGGGACAGCCAATGCGGTTTACCAAAATATCCAGTATATTGACCACTACAACCCGGAATATGTTGTCATTCTTTCAGGCGATCATATTTATAAAATGGATTATCGGAAACTATTAAAATCGCATATGGAAGCAGGGGCGCAGGCGAGTATTGCCGTAATTGAAGTCCCGTGGCAGGAAGCAGGGCGATTCGGCATTATGGTAACAAACGCAGAAGGAAGAATTGTTGAATTTGAAGAAAAACCGAAATTCCCAAAGAGTAATCTCGCGTCTATGGGCGTGTATTTATTTAATTGGAAGCTTTTGCGCGAATATTTAATACAGGACGAGAAAAACAGCGCTTCCTCGCACGACTTCGGGAAAGATATTATTCTGAAAATGCTGAAAGATAAAAAGAAAATGTATGCTTATAAATTTGAAGGTTACTGGAAAGATGTCGGCACGGTCCAAAGCTTCTGGGAAGCACATATGGACTTGCTGGAAGAAAAACCGGCATTTGATCTGGATGACCCGGACTGGCGCATTTTCACCGGAGATGCGAACCACCCTCCGCAATATATTGCGCCCCAATCCAATATTAAAAACGCGCTCATCAACGAAGGCAGCTGGATTTACGGGAATGTTTTCCATTCTGTCATCTCGGATCATGTCTATATTGGCAAAAACAGCACAATCCAGGATTCCGTCATCATGCCGAATGTCACGATCGGCAGCAATGTGACCATCGAACGCGCTATTATTGCAAGCGGCACCGTCATTGAAAACGGCAAAAAAATCACGCCTTCAAAACCAAATGATATTCAGTTGTACAGCTGTCCGCAAAACGGCGAAGAAGCGGAAATAAAAGAAGTTTTATAAAGAGGGACGGGTGAAACATGACGAACGTACTAGGAGTTATCAATTTGATCAACGAAAAGCCGATTTTAAAGGAGCTGACGAAACACCGCTGCCTTGCTTCCGTTCCGTTCGGCGCCAGATACCGCTTCATTGATTTTGCACTTTCCAATCTCATTCATGCTGAAATTACCCAGGTTGCCGTTTTTACGAAAGACAACGGCAGATCGATCATAGACCATATTGGTTCCGGAAAGGAATGGGATTTGGACCGGTACGACGGCGGGCTGTTTATCCTGCCGCCGGTTGCCGATGATGCAAAATTGAAGGGGGATATCCAGGGCTTTTATGATCATCGCGAATTCTTTGAACGGGCCTCGGCAGACCTTGTCATCATCTCGCCGGGAAGCAACGTCAGCAAACTCGATATTTGTGAGCTGGTCGCATCCCATGAGAAAAGCCAGGCGGATATCACCGTTGTATACAGAAAATATGACGGGGAGCCGATCCAAAAACCGAACTATCATCAAGTAGTGGTAGATAAAGAGGACAACGTACGGGACATCGAACTGTTTACCGCTCCGCAAAAGGGTGATCTTGTCTGCCTGGAAACCTATGTGCTGTCAAAACCGTTGCTGATGGATCTCATCCAAACCTGTTATGAAAACGGAGAATATGACTTTTTGCGGGATGCGATCAAAGCGAATGTCCATAAATTTAAAATTAAGGGGTATCACCACCGCGGCAATATGATCTTTATCCACTCCATGGACAGTTACCACGCGGCAAACATGGCCATGCTCGACCCGGATACGATCCGCGCTTTCTTTTACAGCGACTGGGAAATTCTGACCAAGATCAAACATGAGCCGCCGACAAAATACGGACAAACAGCGGACGTAAAAAATTCATTTATTGCGAACGGCTGTTTAATTGAAGGGACGGTGGAAAACAGTATTATTTTCCGCGGCGTAAAAATCAAAAAAGGAGCAGTCGTGAAAAACAGTATCATCATGCAAAAATCAGAAGTGGAAGAAGATGCGGTATTGGAAAATGTCATCGCAGACAAGCAGGTAGCCGTTACCCAGCATAAGGTGGTTGTCGGGACCCCGTCGCATCCGACAGTATTATCCAAAAAAGAGATCATTTGATGGAGGAGACAAGATGAACGTATTATTTGCTGCTTCAGAATGCGCACCATTTATTAAAACAGGGGGGTTGGGCGATGTGATCCAGGCATTGCCCAAAGCTTTGAAAAAAGCGGGGATCCATCCGGTAGTCATCCTGCCGAAATATGAAGATTTACAGCCTGAAGTGAAAGCGCGCCTCTCCTTTATGACCAGCCTGACCGTGCCGGTTGGATGGCGGAAGCAGTATTGCGGGATTGAAACATTGGAAGAAGGGGGGATCCGTTATTATTTTTTGGACAACGAGTATTATTTTAAACGGCATGGGAGTTACGGCTATTTCGATGATGGCGAACGGTTCGCCTTTTTTTCGCGTGCAGTGCTTGAAGCCCTTCCTTATTTGAATGAAAAACCGGATGTCATTCATTGCCATGACTGGCAAACCGGGCCGATTCCCGTACTGTTAAAAGCGCATTTTTCCAGCCATCCTTTCTACCAGGGCATCAAAACGATGTTTACGATTCATAATTTGCGCTACCAGGGGGTATTTCCAAAAAGTGTCCTGTCAGATCTGCTCGATTTAAGCGAATTATATTTCCATGTGGATGGTCTTGAATTTTACGGGAATGTCAGCTACTTAAAGGCAGGGATTGCTTATGCAGACGCCATTACAACCGTCAGCCCGACATACGCCCGGGAAATCCAGACGCCGTATTACGGGGAAAATCTTGACGGCTTTTTGCGGATGAAAAGCAACCGCTTGGAAGGCATTATCAACGGGATTGATACGGATGCTTACAATCCCAAAACAGACGATGCACTGTTCTTTACATATGAGGACTACCCGGGAAAATTAAAGAATAAAAAAGCCTTGCAGGAAGCCTTCCATTTGCAAGTGGATTCCGGCATTCCCGTTATATCAATGGTGACAAGGCTGGTAGAACAAAAAGGCATCGATCTGGTGCTGCATGTGATCCATGAGATGTTAAGTTTAAATGTCCAGTTTGTACTTCTTGGCACAGGCGAGCATCAGTACGAGGAAGCATTCCGGCATCTTGAAAGCCAGTATCCAGGTCAGGTATCCGTACATATTTATTTTGATGAAGCCCTTTCCCATAAAATTTATGCGGGCAGTGACTTGTTTTTAATGCCATCCAAATTTGAACCGTGCGGCATCGGGCAACTGATCGCCATGCGGTACGGCACATTGCCGCTTGTGCGTGAAACCGGCGGGCTGAAAGATACCGTAAAGCCGTACAATGAATTCACGGGCGAAGGCAACGGGTTTTCGTTCACAAACTATAACGCGCACGATATGCTGTACACGATTGAAAGGGCCGTTTGGTTTTTCCGCTACCAGCCGAAAACATGGCAGTCGTTATCTGAACGGGTGATGGGGCTTGATTTCAGCTGGGTACATTCTGCAAATGCATATATCCGGCTGTATGAAGAGTTATGCCCGTAAAGAACGGGGAGCTCTTAAACAAAATGGAAAAAGGCGCCTGCTTCGTACTGGCGCCTTTTACTGATGCCCATGTTTGTTTCTCCGGCTGATGGCCTTTAAAATCGATAACTTATCTTGAAGCGTTAACATATTCCAGCTTCCGACTTTGATTTTCACTTTTCCCACCCCCCCACACAAGGATTGGCGAACATCGATTGTACTTGTATAATACCGCTTTTTTCTTCAATACAAACACCAAATATTTCTACAAAAATTGCGTATTTCTTGCCGCATTTTTTCTTTAACATTAGAATAAGAACAGAATATCCCTTTAAAGCTTATGGCTTTTCAGGTGAATTTGTCTAAATATGGAGGCTTTTGTCATGAAGATAGGTTGGATCGGTCTAGGGCATATGGGATCTCCGATGGCCCGCCGCCTTTTAGATGCGCATTTCGATTTGTTTGTGTATAATCGCACAATTAAGAAAACGGAAAAACTAGCTGAAGCCGGCGCCGCCGTTTGCAAAACGCCGAAAGACATCGCCGAAAATACAGACGTCATTGTCACGATGCTGACCAATGCCGCGGCAGTAGAAAACGTTTTACAAGGAGAGGACGGGGTGCTTGCCGGCCTTACGAAAGGGAAAACAGTCGTGGATATGAGTACCGTCAGCCCTTCCGATTCCATCCGTTTTGCCAAATGGGTGGAAGAAAAGCGCGGGCATTTTATTGATGCACCGGTATCGGGTTCAGTACAGCCTGCAAAAGAAGGGAATCTCGTCATTCTTGCCGGCGGCCGGAAAGAAGAGATTGATGCTGTGCGCCCCATGTTTGAAGTATTAGGAAAAACCATCATTCATTTTGGCGAAAACGGAAAAGGCAGTGCCGCGAAATTATCGATTAATTTGCTGCTCGGCCTGACGATCGAGGGAGCGTCCGAAGCCATTCTCTTCGGGGAAAAACTAGGGCTTGAAAAGAAGGATCTGATTGAAATGATTTCGGCTTCTGCATGCAATACACCTATTTTCCAAATGAAAAAGAAGGCATTTTTACAAGAAGATTTTCCGGCTGCATTTATGCTCGAATTAATGGCAAAGGATCTTGGCCTTGCAAAAGAGGAAATCAAAAAAGCCGGTATGTCGCTGCCACTGGCGGATGCAGCCGAAAAAACATACAGCCGGGCGAAAGCAGACGGAACCGGAAAAGCGGACGTCGCTGCGGTTTATCAAGCATTAAAACAGCTGAACTTTTAAATGCAATGGAGGAGAAACCGGGGATGAAATTTGTTTCTTGGAATGTGAACGGGCTCCGCGCCTGTGTAAAAAAAGGGTTTCTTGCATTTTTTGCAGAAACGGACGCCGACATTTTTTGCGTGCAGGAAACGAAACTGCAGGCAGGGCAGATCGCCCTTGATTTGGACGGCTATTATCAATATTGGAATTATGCCGAGCGGAAAGGGTATTCAGGCACGGCCGTTTTTACAAAAAAAGAGCCGCTTTCCGTGCGCTACGGCGTCGGCGAAGATCGGACAGAACCGGAAGGCCGGATTTTGACACTCGAATATGAAGATTTTTATTTGGTTAATGTTTATACGCCGAATTCCCAGCGCGATCTAGCCCGCCTCGGTTACCGCCTCGAATGGGAAGACCGGATGCGGGCCTATTTAACGGAGCTTGACAAAAAGAAGCCAGTCATTGTATGCGGCGATATGAACGTTGCCCATCAGGAAATAGATTTAAAAAATGCAAAAAATAACGTTGGCAATTCTGGGTTTACAGCGGAAGAACGCGGTAAAATGACCGGGCTGCTGAACAGCGGATTTATTGATTCGTTCCGGTATTTTTATCCTGAGCGGGAAGGCGCTTATACATGGTGGTCTTATATGAACAAAGTGAGGGAAAGGAATATCGGCTGGCGGATTGACTATTTTCTCGTATCCAAAAGACTGGCCGGCCGTTTAAAAGATGCCGGCATGTATCCGGAGATCATGGGCAGTGACCACTGTCCGGTATTTTTAGAAACCAATTTTTAATTTGCAGGATCCGTTTCTGCCGATTGCCCTTTTGTGCCGTGCGCCCAAACTTAAAGCCCGGTACTCTTCCGATTTAACAAACATCAAGCATCCGGTGTTTTCCGCCCGGGTGCTTGATTTATTCCGGACACAGGCGGGGTTCTCTTTTTGTGTTTTGCGGCATAAGATAAAAAGCGAAACTTGTGCGCAATTTGCAAATTCAGGGAGGCTTAAAATGGCAGTCGTAAAGGCATCAAGTGCAGACATCGATTTACTGGCACGGCTTTTAAGGGCGGAAGCAGAAGGAGAGGGGCAGCTTGGCATGCTGCTTGTCGGCAATGTCGGCGTAAACCGGATCAGGGCGAATTGTTCGGATTTTATCGGACTCCGGACCATTCCGCAAATGGTTTATCAGCCGCATGCTTTTGAAGCAGTGATTCACGGATATTTTTACCAGCGGGCACGGGAAAGCGAACGGCGGTTGGCCAGACGTGCGATTAACGGCGAAAGGCATTGGCCCGCCAAATACAGTTTATGGTATTTCAGGCCGCAGGGGGACTGCCCGCCCACATGGTACGACCAGCCGTTCGTTGCCCGGTATAAATTGCATTGTTTTTACGAACCGACAGCTGAAACATGCGAAAATGTGTATAACACTTTTTAATTTGCGAGCCTTTTTTCGTTTGGCAAGAAGCAGGATATAACAGCACCGATCATGGGCAAGAAAGATAAAATGGTAAATACACTGGCAACCCCGAACATATCAGAAACGCCGCCCATGAAAACAGAACCGATCCCGCCGGCGCCGACCCCGAAACCAATTGACAGGCCGGATGCAAGCGCGATATTTTTAGGCAACAGCTTTTGCATATAGATCACGCCGACAGAAAAGCTTGAAAGGACGCTGAAACCGAAACAGAGCAAATCGAGTACAGCCAGCCAGCCGCTTAAATGCGGAAGCAGCAGTGCAAAAGGCGTGGCAAGGAACATGGACACGACAAGCAGCCGTTTCATGCCGGCCCGGTCCGAAATCATGCCGCCAAAAAGTGTGCCCAGTGCCCCGGCCCCGACAAAGACAAAGTTCAATAGTTCGCTCATTTCCAAGCTTGCATGTTTCATGTAAAACGGAAGAAAAATGACAACCCCGACCTGGCACCAGGAACGCAAAATAATGACCAGAACAAGCAGGATGACGCCGGGAATATGGTTTTTTCCGGCGATTTCTTTTCTCCGGCGCTGGATATTTTGCACTTTGCTGTTCATCCAGCCAAGTAAAGGGGCGGTTAAAATAAGGGATAAAAGAGCAACCGGAAGCAACCAGATCAGGCCGTGTATGCCGGTATGTACCAAAAAGAGCGGAATCATAAGCGGCCCGAAAGCCTGTCCGGCATTTCCACCAACCTGGAATATTGCCTGTGCCAATCCTTTTTTATACCCGGACGCAAAATGGGTGCCGCGTGATGCTTCCGGATGAAAGACGCCTGACCCGAATCCGGAAAGCGCAATAAAAAGCAAAAGCCATGTGAGTGATGGCGCAATTGCGGTTAGGCTCAGGCCGGCAATCGATAAAAAGACACCAAACGAAAAAAGCCAGACCCGTGGTTTCCGGTCCGTCAGTATGCCAAAAACCGGCTGTGTGACCGATGAAGTAAAATAAGAAACCAGCACAATTAAAGTGGATTGCGTATAATTCAAATGGAGCGCATGCTTGTACATGACAACAAGGGCAGGGACCATGCCGGTTGTCACCAGGTCATTTAAAAAATGCGCACCGCTGAACGTAAACAGCGCACGGCGAAAAAAAGGATTTTCTGCCTCTAACGGCGCTGATGTAAATGATTGACTTCCCATACATACTCCCACTTTCTCGTAATTTCTTTCAAATCGCCCAGGAGTGGACGAAGACAGCCAGACCTGTTTCTGACATCCAAAA